>NZ_SZWJ01000091.1:0-17466 GCF_012184455.1 Caulobacter sp. SSI4214
TGCAGCGCGGCGGCGCGCAGGGCCGGCGCGTTGGCGGCGGCCGCGTCGAGGCTCTGGGCGTAGGTGAGCGGCGCGGCATGGGCGACGCTCGCCAAGCTCAGTCCGGCCAGAAGAGGGAGAATACGCATGGGCGAAAATCCTGGAGGCAGCCGTGAAGGGGCCAGCGCCCCGGCGAGGCGTTTGCAGCCGCGTCGCCGGGGCCGGACGTGACGGGCGAAGACAGGGGATCAGCCCCCGCCCGTCCCACCCGAGCTAGCGAGGCGAGCGGGCCGGTTGGGATGCGCCGTCGACGCCGGCGACGGCGTGCGGCATACAATCGGCCGGCATGTCGCAAACCCACGCGGCGCGTCGGAAGACGTCCTTGGGGTTGGCGGGCGCGGGGGCGGCCTGCAGATGGCCGCAGGCGCGTGGCGCGGCCGCCGAGGCCGTCGCCAGGGAAGCAAGGCTGGCGACGAGCGCCAGCGCGATAATGCGGGGAGACATGAGGGTCATCCTTGAAGATCGGGAAGCCAGCCCGCGCGAGCGCGGGCGATCACACGCGCCCGGCAGGGCGGGCGCGTGAAACGAGCGATGGACGTGGATCGGCCTTTGGGCCGGTCCTAGGCGATCGTTCGTGGAGGCGGATCTTCGGGGATTAGACGGTGCGTGCGACCGCTGGTGTTCGACCAGCTGGTCTCGACGCGATAGCTGACGGTGACCGGGATCGCCGAGCCCTCGCAGGGGGCGGCGACGGACAACGCGCAACTGACCGCGCAGGCCTTGGCGCAATCCTTGGCCGACATGGCCTTGCCGTGGTCGCAGCAAGGATCGGCCTGAGCCGCGTCGTCGCCGGCGTGGGCCATGGCGACCATGGCCATCGCGTCCATGCCGGCCATGTCGCAATCGGCCCGCGCGGCGTTGACCGCCAGCGGACTGAACGCGAGGGCCACGGCGGCCAGGAAAGCGAGCGCATGCCTTAGCATCGGGCAAGCTTAGAGCAGTCGCACGGCGTCGTCATGTACGGACAATCCCTGAACGCGGTTCGCCGCGACCGCGGCGCGGACTGGCGAGGGCTTGGAGCCAAGCCCTGAAAGCTGCCGATCCGGTCCAATACGCACCGGCCCGGATCATCCCTCGACCCTTTCGCGCCATCGCGCCGAATATTTTCAGAAGCGGAACGGGGCCGCCGTTCGCCGGTTTTGGGAGCTTCGAACCCGGCTGGGACATCCGCGCGACGCGACCGTGGCGGCGGCGGCTCCGAGCTCCAGGAGACAGTCATGGCCGAGCAGCACGCGCCGACAAATCATCAACACCACAGGCCCTATCTGCGCTTGGCGGCCATGACCGCCCTGTCGTTCCTGGCCATGTACGTCCTGATGTACGCCATGGTCGACAGGGCCGCGAACATCCATCCAAGCTTCAACCAGGCCTACATGGCCGGCTTGATGACCGCGCCGATGGTGGTGCTCGAACTTCTTCTCATGGGCATGATGTATCCGAGCAAAGGCCTCAACCGCGGCTTGGTCGCGTCCAGCCTCGTCATCGGGGCCTTGTGCTTCGCGGCCATCCGCCAGCAGTGGCTGGTCGGCGACCGCGAATTCCTACGATCGATGATCCCGCATCACGCCGGCGCGATCCTGATGTGCGGCAAGGCACCGGTGAAAGACCCTGAGATCCGGCGCCTCTGCGCGACGATCATCAAGGGGCAGCAGCAGGAGATCGACCAGATGAGTGCGATGCTCGCGCGCCCTCGCTAGGCCTTGGCGCGTCGGCGGCGGTTGTCGAGATTGCGCAGGTCCCGTGCCAAGCGCAACCAGAGCAGGATGACGCCCGTGACGGTGACGAAGAGCGTCAGCGCCGCCGCGGCGATGATCAGAGGATGGTTGAAGTTCTCGCCCGAGGGCCAGTCCATGATGTGCAGGCGCCAGAAGAGGTCGTAAAACCGCCACAGGTTCGAACGGCGTTTGACAGCCTCGCCGGTGTCGGGATCGAGGTAGAGGGTCGTTCCGACCGCGTCATCGAAAGTCACCGCATAGAGAGGTGTTGTCGTGGCCGCCTCCTGCGGGGGGCTCGCCAGGAATTGCGCCCGGCCAGGTTCGCCGCGGCCGACATAGGCCGACTTCGCCGCCGCCGTCGCCTCGTCCGGGGTCAGGCGCGGCAGAGGATGGCCGGACGCCGCGTCGAACACCCGGAGGGCGGACTTGGTCTTCACCAGCCAGACGGCGCCGCGCGGGGTCGCCCGCAGTTCAGCGCCTCGCAACTCACCAGGCCCCAGCGCAAGCTCGGCCAGGGATTTCACCTCGTTGACTGCCATGGGCCGGGCGGTGACCGAGGATGGCGTGTGGTTTTCGCCTCGCACCCACGAGATCGGCAAGACCGTCATCACCAGCCCCCCGACGACCCAAAAGAGCACCTGGATCGCCACCACCAGGCCCACCCACTTGTGGATCTGCAAGGCCGTCTTCAGCATTTGGCTTCCCCCGCGCGCCGTCCGTCGGACACACTACGCGCTAGGAGGCGTCATCCCTCATGTGAGGGATCCGACCGCCGGCTGCGTAGGCAGAGATGTAGAGTCAGGGGATCGGCGATGAGCGACAAGCTCGACGAACTTTTCGAAGCGTTGCGGCGACAACCGCACGCTCAGCTGCACGGCCTGGAAGGTCAGGTCTGGGCGAGGATCGACACCTGGCGCGACGGCCGGCGCGCGGCGAATGCGCTCGCGCCGCTGCGCGCGGCCTCGATCGTCGCGGCCTTGGGCTTGGGCATGGTCGGCGGCAGCCTCGCGGCCAACGCCGCCGCGCGCGCGCCCTCCGAGATCTCCGCGTTTTCGGTCGACGCGCACTTGGCGCCATCGACCCTGTTGGGCGGTCGCTGACATGCGCCGGATCTCGCGCGGCGCCGTGCTGACCGTCGTCCTGGCCCTGCTGGCCGGGGTCGCCGGAGGCTGGCTCGGCTCGGGCCGGTTCCTGCCCAAGCCCCATGCCCAGTCGCTGCATGAGATGGTCCACCACGAATTGAAGCTCAGTCCGGATCAGGATCGCCGGCTTGAGGCGCTCGAACAGGATTTCGCCGTGCGTCGTCGCGCTCGGGAGGCTGAGCTGCGTGCGGCCAACGCCCAGCTGGCCGCCGCCATCCAGGCGCGCCACGAATACGGGCCCGAGGTCGAGGCCGCAGTCGAGCGCTTCCATGCGGCCATGGGAGCGCTGCAGTTGGAGACGGTCCAGCACGTCCTGGCGATGCGCAAGGTGCTGACCCCCGAGCAAGCGGCCAAGTTCGACCGCCGCGTCAGCGAGGCGCTCACGAACGAGACGCCGTGACCACCGGCCTTGGCGAGGATGATGATGGCGCGCTGGCCAGGCGCGCGGCGGCGGGCGACGAGCGCGCCTTCAGCACGCTGATGCGCCGGCACAAGAGCCCCTTGCATGCCTTCGCCCGACGCCATGTCGGCGACCCCGAAGCCGCCCATGAGGTGGTGCAGGAAAGCTTCGTCGCCGCCTGGAAGGCGCTCGATCGCTACGATCCGGCCCGGCCGTTCGGCGCCTGGATGCGGGCGATCGTCCTCAACAAGTGCCGCGACCGGGGGCGGCGCCTGTTGGTTCGCCGGCTGATCCTGGGCGAGCGGTCGATCGACGCGCCCGGCGCGCCCGACCCTGCCGACCCCACGCCAGGCCCGGAGGCGGCGAGCCTGCGCGCCGAGCAATTGACGCGCCTGGAGGCGGCGATCGCGCGTCTTCCCGACCAGCTCAAGGAGCCCCTGATCCTCACCTATCTGGAAGGCTACTCGCAGCAGGACGCCGCGGCGTTCCTGGGCGTCAGCGTCAAGACGATCGAAACGCGCGCCTACCGCGCCCGCAAGCGCCTGGCCGACTGGTTGGTCGACTCCTGACTTTTTTGGCCCGCCGATGAGGGGGGCGAAGTTTCGGCGCGTAGCCACCCTTGAGATCGCGTTGCGGCCGTCATGGCCTGCGCCAGCGCGTCATCGTCAAAGGGCTGTCATGCGTCGATCCAGCGCGGCTTTCGATCGCCGTCGTTTCCTCCAATCGCTCGCCATACTCGGCGGCGGCGCCACGCTCGCGAGCCTCCTGCCGTCCTGGGCGCGCGCGGCGGGCGATCCCGGCCGCGCGCCGGCCGCTCTTTCCGGCGACGACATCAAGCTGACCATCGGCCACACGCCGGTCACGGTGGACGGCAAGGGCGCCCACGCCGTGACGATCAACGGCACGGTTCCAGGGCCGCTGATCCGGCTGAAGGAAGGCCAGCATGTCCGGTTGTCGGTGACCAACACGCTCGACGAGGACACCTCGATCCACTGGCACGGCCTGCTCGTGCCCTTCCAGATGGACGGCGTGCCCGGCGTCACCTTCCCGGGGATCAAGCCGGGCGAGACCTTCGTCTACGAATTCCAGGTCCGGCAGTCGGGGACCTACTGGTACCACAGCCATTCGGGTCTGCAGGAGCAGATGGGCCACTATGGGCCCATCATCATCGACCCGGCCGGTCCTGATCCGGTGGCCTTCGACCGCGAGCACGTCGTGGTGCTGTCGGACTTCAGCCGCCTGCACCCTCACCAGATCTTCAAGAAGCTCAAGCAGCAGAGCGGCGCCTTCAACTACCAGCGCCAGACCATCGGCGGCCTTATGGCCGGCAAGGATCAATCCCTGGCCGAGCGCTTGGACTGGGCCAAGATGCTGATGGACCCGACCGACATTTCCGACGTCACCGGCGCGGCCTACACCTTCCTGGTCAACGGCCACGGCCCTGAAGACAACTGGACGGCGCTGTTCTCACCGGGCGAGCGCGTGCGCCTGAGGTTCATCAATGCCGCGGCCCAATCGGTCTTCAACGTCCGGATTCCCGGCCTGCGCATGACCGTGGTCGCCGCCGACGGCCAGCATGTGCGGCCCGTCGAGATCGACGAGTTCCAGATCGGCAACGCCGAGACCTATGACGTCATCGTCCAACCGACGCAGGACAAGGCTTTCACGATCGTGTCGGAGTCGGTCGACCGCTCCGGGCTGGGCCGCGCCACTCTGGCGCCGCGGCTGGGCATGAGCGCCGAGGTCCCGCCGCTGCGCGAGCGGCCGCTGACCACCATGCGTGACATGGGCATGGATATGGGCGGCATGCAGATGGGCGGCATGGATCACGGGTCCATGGACATGTCCGGCATGGACCACGCGGCCATGGGGCACGGCGCCAAGGCCGCCAGCCCTGCGCCCGGCATGGCGCCGCCGCGCCAGCGCGGAAGCGACGTGATGGGCAAGATGGACATGGGCGGCATGGACATGTCCATGCGCAATCCGGACAACGCGCCACAGGTCAAACTTGGCCCGGGCGTCCAGACCATCGCGCCGATGCCGATGGATCGCACCGGTGAGCCCGGCCAGGGCCTCGAAAGCGTCGGCCACCGGGTGCTGGTCTATCGCGATCTGGCGGCGCTCGAACCGAACCCCGACACCCGCGCCCCGCAGCGATCCCTCGACATCCACCTGACCGGCAACATGGAGCGGTTCATGTGGGGGTTCGACGGGCGCAAGTTCAGCGACCGGCCGCCGCCCTACGCCTTCCGCCACGGCGAGCGGGTCCGGGTCACCCTTATCAACGACACCATGATGGCCCACCCGATCCACCTGCACGGCCACTTCTTCGAACTAGCCTTCGGACCGGCGGGGCACATGCCGCGCAAGCACACGGTCATCGTCCTGCCGGGCGGCCGCGTCAGCTTCGATTTCACCGCCGAGACCGGCGACTGGGCTTTCCACTGCCACATGCTCTACCACATGCACGCGGGGATGTTTCAGGTCTTCAGCGTGCGCGACACCCCCGTGGAGGGCGCGCGATGAAGGCCCCGCTGATCGCCCTCCTGCCGGTCCTTTGGGCGGCCCCGGCCCTGGCCCAGCACGCTGGTCACACCAGCGCGCCCGCCGCGCCGAGTACCAGCCCCAAACCCGCGCCGGCAAGCCCGGCCCCGGCCGCCGACCCCCATGCCGGACACGACATGGGCGCCATGCCGGGCATGGCCATGCCCAAGCCACAGGCCGCGCCGGCGGCCGACCCCCACGCGGGCCATGACATGAGCGCCATGCCCGGCATGGGCGTCCCCGCTCAGTCGGAAAGCCAGGCCGAAGCGATGGGACCGCCGCCTCTGCCTGATCACGAAACGGCCCCGCCGCCGCCGCCCGCCGATCACCTGGCCGACAAGGTCTTTGATCCGGCCGCCATGGACCGGGCTCGCGCCGTGCTTCGGCAGGAGCATGGCGGCGCCCAGGCCTCGCAGGTGATGGTCAATCTCCTCGAATATCAGGCGCGCTCGGGCGGCGACGGCTATCATTGGGATGGCGAGGCCTGGTTCGGCGGCGACCTCAACCGCTTGGTCCTGAAGTCCGAGGGCGAAGGCGACCGCCACGGCGTCGAGGCCGGCGAGGTCCAGGCGCTCTACTCGCGCGCCGTGGGCCTCTACACCGACGTGCAGGTCGGCGTGCGCCAGGACGTCGAGCCCAAGTCACGCACCTACGCCACGGTCGGTTTCGAGACCCTGCTGCCCTACTGGATCGAGGCCGGCGGCGCGCTGTTCCTGTCGAACAAGGGCGACGTGCTCGGCCGGGTCGAAGGGGCGATCGACTGGCGCCTGACCCAGCGCTTGATTCTGCAGCCGCGCGCCGAACTCAACCTCTCGGCCCAGGACATCCCCGAGACCCAGACCGGCTCTGGCCTGTCGGACGCGGAGCTGGGCTTGCGCCTTCGCTACGAAGTTCGTCGCGATTTCGCGCCCTACGTCGGCGTGACGTGGGCCAAGCGCTTCGGGCGGACCGCCGACTACGCGCGCGCCCTGGGGCAAGACGTTTCCGACACCAGTCTCGTTGTCGGCCTGCGAGCCTGGTTCTAGCCCGCCGACGATCCCAAGGAGCCTGCTCATGAAGATACTCACCATCACCGCCGCGACCGCCACGCTTGCGCTTGCCGGTCAGCCCGCCGCCGCCCAGATGGCCGGCATGGACGATCATGCCGGCCACGCAGGCCATGCGGCCGAGGCGAGCGCGGCGGTCGAGGCGGTCGGCGTCGTGCGCGCCATCGACGCCAAGGCCGCCAAGGTCACTCTGGCCCATGAAGCGATCCCGGCGTTGAAGTGGCCGCCGATGACCATGGCCTTCAAGGTCGCTGATCCCGCCCTCCTGAAGGGCCTGAGCGTCGGGACCAAGGTGCGCTTCAAGCTGCAGGGCCAGACCATCGTCGGCCTGACCGCGCTCTAGCGCCCACCGGGCCGGCGCTCGCCGGCCCCAACCATCACCTCGGGGGAGGGACCATGTATCCGGCGGACATCCGTCCGCTCACGTCGTTGCGCATCTGCGCGGCGCTGTGGGTGCTCGTCTATCATTTCCGCAACCACCTGGATCTCGGCCTCGAGCGCTTTGGCCTGGCCGCCAAGGGCTACCTCGGCGTCGACCTCTTCTTCATCCTGTCGGGGTTCATCCTCAGCCACGTCTATACACGCGCCTGGGCCGAGCGCCGGTTCAACTACGGCTCCTTTCTATGGGCGCGTCTGGCGCGGGTCTATCCCGTCCACTTGGTCACCCTGGCCGCGACGATCGCCATCTGGCTCGCAGCCCTGAAGCTGGGGGTCCGCTTCGATCCCCAGGCGTTCGACCCGCGCATGCTCCCCCAGCACCTGTTGCTGGTGCATGCCTGGGGCACGACGCCCACCGTGCAGTGGAACTTCCCCTCTTGGTCGATCTCGGCTGAGTGGTTCGCCTACCTCGGCTTTCCGGTCGCGGCCGTCGCCTCGGTGTCGCTGAGGCGTCGGCCACGCCTCTTCGTCCTCGCCGTGCTCGCCCTGTTCGTCGCCATGTTCCTGACGGCCCAGGGGCGCGGGGTGCTGTTCACCGACATGAGCGCCCAGATCGGCGCCTTGCGGATCATCCCGGCCTTCCTGATGGGCGCGGCCCTGCATCGCTTGGGATCGAGCCTGAGCCTGCCGGCCGGCACGGCCGGATTCGGCGCGCTCGCCGCGACGGCCTGGGTGGCGATCGCCGCCAGCCTGCGACTGAGCGATCTCTATATCTGGCCGGCTCTGGCGATGCTGATCTTCTGCCTGGCCGAGACGTCCAAGGCCGCGAAGCCAGGCGCGATGTCGGCGCCGGCGCTCGTCTATCTCGGCGAGGTCTCCTACAGCCTCTACATGGTCCACCTTCCAGTCGACATCGTCTATTTCCACGCCCTGGAAAGGCTGGCGCCAAGCCTGTCCGGCGCGGGGATCGCCTTGGCCTGGGCCGGAGCTTTCGTGGCCTGTCAGCTGGCCGCGATGGTCGCCTACCATCTTGTCGAACGGCCGGCGCGTAACTGGTTGCGGGGGCGCGATCCCTTCGCGCGGCGCCCCACGCCCGAGCCGGCGCACGAACCGGTGCTCTGAACGTTGCGGCTATTGCGCGCTGATCGGCGCGAGACGCCCAAGCCAGGCGACCACGGCGACAAGCGCCATCGCCGCGCTCAGTTCCAGCACGAGACTGCGCCGCAGCGCCTTGACCGCCGTGCTGGGGGGCGCCAGCTCGACCAGGGCTTCGCGCAGGGCCGGGGTCAGGCGAAACCGGTTGGCGGCGGCCAGCACGACCATGGCGCCGAAGAGAACGAGCTTGAGAAGCAGAAGAAGCCCGTAGGGCGTGCGGACCAGAGCCGCAACGCCCATGGGCCCGACGAGGAACCAGCTGTTGATCAGGCCGCTGGCGACCAGCACGGCGACGACGCCCGAACCGATGCCCGAAAAGCCCGCCAAGGCGGCATGGAAGGTCGGCGCCTGTCGCGCGTCACGCCGACTGACCCCGGCCAGCCCGAGAAAGAACACCAGGGCGCCGACCCACACGGCGGCCGCCGCGAGGTGGGCGATGTCGGCCGCCAGGTGCAGGCCCCCGCCCGGACCCTCCGTGGCCGCGCCATGACCCATCCAGGCCATGCTCGCCGCTGCGACGGCGCCGAGCGCTGACGCGGCGATCCAGGCGGCCCGGCCGGGCGGCGCGAGCAGAAGCACGTGCAGCGCCACGACCGCGGCCAGGGCCCGCGCGAGTGAGGCTGCGCCCATCGCCATCTCGCTGATCACCGAGGTCAGGATCGAGGGATCCAGCGCCGCAGAAAGCGACCCAGCGACCACGGCCGTTTGCAGCACAAGACCCAGGAGACTGGCCACGACCAGCAACGCGGCGCAGCCCGCCAGAAGCCGACGCGGCCAGCCCAGCGCCACGGCGCTGGACGGACCCGCGGCCGGCAGGGCGTAGAGCGCGAAGAGCGCACCGCCCGCCAGGACGAAGCTCGTCACATATTGCGCCCAGCGAACGAGGACGACCGCGGTCTCCATCGGCTACTTCACCGTGAAGGTCAGGGTTCCATCCATGCGGTGGCCGTCATCGGCGGCGGCCGCATGCCAGGTGAGCTTGTAGGCGCCCGCCATCAGCCGACCCTTGGGCACGCCCGTGATCGTCTTGTGGTCGGCCGAGACGGTGGTCTTGACCGACGTCTTCATCCCGTCGGCCATGGCCAGCTCGAAGCTCGAGAAGGCCGGGGCGAGCTTTTCATTGAAGGTCAGGCGGATCGTCTTGGGTGCGGCGACCGTGGCGTTGGCCGCGGGGTCGGAGGCCACCAGCTTGGCGTGGGCGCTGGCCTGGCCGCCGGCCAGGATCGAGGCCGACAGAACGGCGGTGGCGAGGAAAGCGCGATAGGTCATGGGGCGGGTCCTGTTGAAGGGCGACTTTGTCCTAAGTCCCTACGCGGGCGGCGGCCCAACCCCTCAACAACGCCCGCGCCATTCAGCGCCTAAAGCCGCACCGCCCGGAGGCGCAGCGCGTTGCCGACGACGCTGACCGAGGACAGGGCCATGGCCGCCGCCGCGATCGCGGGCGACAGAAGCCAGCCGAACACGGGATAGAGCACCCCCGCCGCGATCGGCACGCCCGCGACATTGTAAGCGAACGCGAAGAACAGGTTTTGCCGGATGTTGCCCATCACCGCCCGCGAGAGGCGCCGGGCCTTGACCAGGCCCTCCAGGTCCCCGTGCAGCAGCGTGACCCCCGCGCTCTCGATGGCGACGTCCGAGCCCGCGCCCATGGCGACGCCGACCTCGGCCGCCGCCAGGGCCGGCGCGTCGTTGACGCCATCGCCCGCCATGGCGACCTTGCGGCCTTCGGCCCGCAGGCGCTTGACCACGGCGGCCTTCTCGTCGGGCAGGACGTCGGCCTCGACCTCGTCGATGCCCAGCCGCTTGGCGACGGCCTGGGCGGTCGTGCGGTTGTCGCCGGTCAGCATGACCACGCGCACGCCGTCCGCCTTCAGGGCTTCGACGGCTTTCTGGGTGGTCGGCTTGACCGGGTCGGCGATGGCCAGCACGGCGGCGACCGCTCCGTCGATGGCGACATAGATCGCCGTGGCGCCGTCCTGGCGCAGCGCGTCGGCCTGGTCGGCGAGCGGCGCCGACGCCACGCCTTGCTCGTCCAGGAAGCGGGCCGAGCCGATCGCCAGGACGCGCCCCTCGACCTTGCCGACCACGCCCTTGCCCACGGGCGAGTCGAAGTCTTCGGGATGCGACAGCGGCAGCTCCCGCGCCGCCGCGGCTCGGACGATCGCGTCGGCCAGCGGATGCTCGCTGGCCCGCTCCAGGCTGGCGGCCAGGCGCAGGATCTCCTCCTCCGTGAACCCCGCCGCCGGGCGGATCGCCGTGACGGCCGGTCGACCTTCGGTAAGCGTGCCGGTCTTGTCGACGACGAGGGTGTCGATCTTCTCGAAGCGCTCCAGGGCCTCGGCGTTCTTGATCAGGACGCCGGCGGCCGCGCCGCGGCCGACACCGACCATGATCGAGATCGGCGTGGCCAGCCCCAGGGCGCAGGGACAGGCGATGATCAGGACCGAGACCGCCGCCACCAGCGCGAAGGCCATGCTCGGCGGCGGACCGAACGCCGCCCACGCGCCGAAGGCGATCAGGGCGACGAGCATGACGGCCGGCACGAACCAGCCCGATACCCGGTCGGCCATCCGCTGGATCGGCGCACGGCTGCGCTGGGCCTCGGCCACCATCGCCACGATTTGCGAGAGCAAGGTGTCGGCGCCGACGTTGTCGGCGATCATCAGGAAGGAGCCCGTCTTGTTCAGCGCGCCGCCGATCACCTTGTCGCCCGGCGATTTGTGGACCGGCATGGACTCGCCCGTCACCAGCGACTCGTCAACCGAGGCCTCGCCCATCAGCACCCGGCCGTCGACGGGGATCTTCTCGCCGGGGCGGACGCGCAGGTGGAAGCCGACCTGGATCTCCTCGACGGGAATTTCGAAATCCTCGCCGTCGAACATGCGGCGCGCGGTCTTGGGCGACAGGTCCAGCAGGGCCTTGATCGCGCCAGAGGTGTTCTCGCGGGCGCGCAGCTCAAGCACCTGGCCCAGCAGCACCAGGACCGTGATCACCGCGGCGGCCTCGAAATAGATCGGCGTCGAGCCGTCGGGACGGCGGAAGGCGACCGGGAAGAGCTGAGGCGCGAGGGTGGCGACCACGCTGTAGGTCCAGGCCACGCCGATACCCATCGCGATCAGCGTGAACATGTTGAGCTGACGCGTCGCCAGCGAGCGCGCGCCGCGCTCGAAGAAGGGCCAGCCGCAGCCCAGAACCACGGGCGTGGCCAAGGCCAATTGGACCCAATTTGACACCCCTGGCGTCAGGTGAAGCGCCATCAGTCCGACGTGGCCGCCCATTTCCAGCGCGAAGACGGGCAAGGCCAGGGCCAGGCCGATCCAGAACCGGATCGTCATGTCGCGCAGTTCGGGATTGGGTCCGCTGTCGGCGGTGACGGTCAGCGGCTCCAGGGCCATGCCGCAGATCGGGCAGCTGCCCGGGCCGGACCGCCGGATCTCTGGGTGCATCGGGCAAGTATAGATCGCGCCCGGCGTGGCCTTAGACGACGCGGCCGTCGGCGTGGCAGCGCCTTGCAGGTAACGTTCGGGCTCGGCGTCGAACTTGCGAGCGCAGCCGGTGGAGCAGAAGTGGTAGTGCTGGCCCGCGTTAAGCCGGTGCTCTGGGGCGGTGGCCGGATCCACGCTCATGCCGCAGACGGGATCGCGATGCTCGCCGGCCGGGACACCAGGGTGATGGCCATGGTGCGAGTTCGAACCGGTCATCACTTTTCTCCATGCGATACACGATCATTCGCAATACGCATGGCTCGAAGCTATCCCTCGTTGCGCTGGATCAAACGGCGGCGGCTACTGTCGGCTTTTCAATTGTCGGAGCAGCCGATTTGGCTCGCTACCCAGTTGGCGTCCCTCCCTGGCCGGTCGCCATTTCCGATAATCTTTGTTAGACGCCATTTCTTGAGTGATTTCAAATAGTTAATTCGCCGCGCGATATGCGCCCTCACAACCTCGGACCGCCGCGAGGAATCTTGCTGAGCGCCAGGGCGACCACGGCGAGCGCCGCGAGGCAAACGACAATGGCGCCACCTGGGCCTACGGCCGCAGTGACGATGGCAGAGATCAGTTCCGTCTGGGACATTCAGCGACCTTTCCGTTTCCCCGACGATCGGCGCGGTGGCCGCGCGTGTCAGGGTCGCTTCGATAGCCCCTGGTTTAGCGTCACGACCATACATGCGCGCTGCTGGTCCGTTGTGCCGCTCCGGCTCCACAACACCGCAGCAGACCGACGAGGCCACTTTCAGATCGCTCAACCGACGGGAATTTCGGTTTGCTGATGGCCTGGAAGAGTTGCAAAGCAGTGGCATTGAAGGGTCGCACGCCGGGAGGGGCGCATGCACATCGCCAAGCTGAAGCTTTGGAACTTTCGAAGCTTCGCCTCGCTTCATCCTGATCTAGAGGACTTGGCCGGGCCCTGCCCGGTCGAGGTCGACCTGGAAGCGGCTACTAATGTCTTCATCGGTCGTAACGGTGCGGGCAAGAGCTCGCTGATCCAGGCCTTGCTGCGCTTGTTCGGCGAGACGCGCGACGAGCGAAGCGTGCAGCCGGCGGACTTTTTCGTGCCACCTGGACAGCGTCTTGAGAGCGTGACCGAGCGGCGCCTCTTCATCGAGGCGACCTTCTATTTTCCCGAGCTGGTGGATGGTGGCGCTGCTGCTGAAAAGACGGTTCCGCCGACGTTCCGTCACATGATTGTCGAGAAGGCCGGCGGGCCGCCCACGGCCACGGTGCGCCTGGAAGCGGCCTGGCAGCTGGCCGGGACGCTTGATGGCGTGGTCGAGGAGGCGCTCTACTGGATCCTGGGATCGGGTCCGGTGGAGTTCGGCGACGTCGATCCACTGCGTAAGAAGAAGGTCGCCGCCAGCGATCGCGGCCAAGTCCTGGTTCGATACGTCCCGGCGTCTCGCGACGTGACGGCCCTGACCCAGTTGACGGTGCGCAGCCTGGGCAAGAGCCTGATGAAGGCGGTGAAGTGGGAGAAAAAGGCCAAGATCGATGCGCTCATCGCCGAGGCGTCCAAAGAACTCGACCAAGAAGCCGCGCTCGGGCAAGTCAACGCCGCCATCAACGCTTGCTGGTCTCAGCTGAACACGGCCGAGACCGGCACGACCGCCGCGTTGTCCATCCTGGCTCCGGATCTGCAACAGATCGTCAGGGCGGCGACCATGATGCTGACCCCCTCCTCGCTAGGCCGGGTTATGGGCGTGGAGGATCTCAGCGACGGTCAGCGGTCGCTGTTCCACTTCGCGCTAGTCAAAGCCCTTCTCGATTTGAAGCTAAGCCTGGAGAAGTCGGCCGCCGCTGGGGACGAGATCGCCTTCCAGGACGAGTTCGCCCGTGCGCCGACCCTGACGGTCTTTGCATTCGAGGAACCGGAGAACCACCTGGCGCCGTATTTCCTGTCGCGGCTGCTGACACAACTCGAGGCGTTGACTGGCACCGGACGTGTCCAAGGTGTCGTCACCAGTCATGCGCCGGCCATCGTGGGTCGGATCGAGCCAACTGCGATCCGCCATGTTCGTCGCACCCATGCCACCGGTGCCTCGACGATCTCGCGCTTGGCCCTGCCGGAAGGAGATGCGGAGGCGTCGAAATTCGTGCGTGAGGCTGTCCGCGCCCATCCAGAAATCTATTTCGCCCGCCATGCCATCTTCGGCGAGGGCCCCTCAGAGGAGATCGTCATCCCCCGTCTGGCCGAGGCGTTGGGCGTGCCGATCGACCGGTCGTTCGTGGCGATCGTGCCGATAGGCGGACGCCACATCCAGCACTTCTGGCGACTCGTTGAACAGCTGGGCATCCCGAGCACAACCCTGCTGGACCTGGACCTTGGTCGCAGCAGCGGTGACTTCCAACAGTTCAAAGCTGCGGCGTCCGCCCTAAAGGCGTCTGCGCGCAAACTGACGGATGTCGAGAAGGGCGACATTGAAAAGGCGTTCGCCAACCAGCGACCCGACCCCGCCAAGGGCGGCGTAATCGACGTCCCATTCACCGAGAATTGGGCCAAGGCCTTCGAGTCGCAGGGGATCTTCATGTCTTCTCTGCTCGACCTAGACATGCTGATGCTCAAGGCGTTCCCCAAGGCCTATAAGACCCTGCCGGCGGGGGCGACGGGTCCACGCACGCCCGAGGACGCGACGCGCCAGCTCAGGGCGGCGGAACGGGTGCTAGGCGAAGATGGTCTTGGCGTGGCGGCCTACGCCGGCGCATCCGAGATGTCCCTGTTCCCCTGGTACGCCTATCTTTTCCTGGGAGACCGTGGAAAGCCGGCCGTTCATCTGGCCGCGCTAGGCGAACTTGATGATATCGACATCGAACTGTCGTGCCCCGGCGTCCTCCAACGGCTGATCGCTCATGTGCGCGCCTCGCTTGAGACGCCGCTCGCATGATCGAACGCACGGCTTGGAAACCGATCGGCGTCACGGCCATGGAGGCTGCGGCGCTTGATGCGGTGAAGGTGAGAGGCAGCGCGCTGGTCGTCGCAGGGCCCGGCACCGGCAAGACCGAGCTTCTGGGGCAACGCGCGGGTTATCTGTTGCAAACGGGAACGTGCGCGTTTCCGAGGCGGATCCTGGCCATCAGCTTCAAGCGCGACGCGGCCAGCAACCTGCGGGATCGGGTTGAGCGCCGGTGTGGTCCGGCGCTCGCTCGCCAAATGGACTCCTTGACCTTCGACGCCTTCGCCAAGCAGATCCTGGACCGCTTCTGGCGCGCCCTGCCGCCGCATCTGGCCTTCGGCGGCGCCTACGGCATCGCACCGTTCTTCAGTAAGGACACCTTCAACGAGCTCCAGCGCTCGGCGGCGTCCGGCTTGCAGACCGAAGGGCATCCAGCGCATTGGGCCAGGACGCAGCTGAACGTGAATGCGACGGAGAATGGAATCTATGGCGTCAATCTCGACGCCTTCAACAAGGCCATCCAGACCCTGCGACTGGAGCCCCTCACCGTCACCGATCACGCCCAGTTCCTGCAAGTGGTTCAGCTGCGGACGACCCTGACCAGCCCGGCGCCGCACCTGGGCTTTCCAATGATCGGTCGCCTGGCCCAGGCCATCGTCGCCAGCAATCCGCAGATCCGGCGCGCGCTGTGCGCGACCTACGGTCACGTCTTCCTCGACGAGTTCCAGGACACGACCTCTGTCCAGTACGATCTGATCGCGACGATCTTCAAGGGCATGACCGCGTCACTGGTGGCCGTGGGCGACGACAAGCAGCGGATCATGGGTTGGGCGGGGGCTCGCGATGACGTCTTCGCGGCCTTCTCGACCGATTTCCTCGGTGGGCCCGATGATCTTGCGCGGGTGGTCCTGACCCAGAACTTCCGCAGCAACCAGCGGATCGTGACGATTCTCAACACCCTGAAGCAGCGGCTGGCGCCGACCGAGCCCGATTTCATCGCGGCCAGACCGGCGCCGGCACTTCCCGACGAAGAGATCTGCGCGGTCCTGGTCGCCCAGGATGAGGATGGAGAGGCTGCGGCCGTCGCCACCCAGGTGGCCAAGTCGGTCGCCGAGGGCGTCGATCCGCGCCATATCGGCCTCCTAGTTAGGCAGAAGGCGATCGACTGGGAGCCACGACTGGCTAAGGCGTTTGCCGCCGCGGGAGTGGCGTTCCGTAACGAGGATCGGGACGTTGGCGGCGCGACGATCCAAGACCTGATGACTGAAGCCTATCCGCGCGTCCTAGTAGACTTCCTGGAGCTTCTCACCCGCCGGCACGGCGGGGTCCTGTGGACAGCGGCCCTTGGTCATCTGGCGATGGTTTCAGGCCTCATCCAGGATGACGATCCGGATACCGAGCGCGCCCTGGCGCTATCGCTGGCAACCTTCCACGACGCTCATCGGCTCCAGGGCGTCGCCTCCTCGGCGGGGCTCCAGCAAGCGATCACCGACATCGAGCACTTCCTGCATCTGGATCGCTTGAAGTCGATCTCACCCCAATACGCGACCGGCGATTTCTTCGAGCGCATTCGCGCGGCCACCAAGGCCTTCTTACTTGAGGGCGCGACGAGTGGCGGAACCTGGACGCAGCTACTCGAGCGGTTCCGGGGAGCGGGTCAGGTTCCGCTCCTCACCATCACTAAGAGCAAGGGTCTCGAGTACAGCCTGGTGATCTTGCTGGGTCTGAATGACGATCAGTGGTGGAGTTTCTCGAAAAACCCTGCGGAGGGGCGATCAGTGTTCTTCGTGGCGGCGTCACGGGCGCGCGACAGGTTGCTGATGACGCGCTGCGGCTATGACGGAAGCAGCAAGATCGCGGAGATCTTTCAGGCCTTGGACGAGGTAGGCGTCAAGGCGCGAGCAGTATGACTGCGACCCAATCTGGCAATATAGCACAATTATTAGACCATTATTTCCGACGGAAGGGCACGACGTCGCCGGCTTGAAGCATGGGCGGGCGGCTTGTGGGCTTCAATCGAACGACCTCGGCCGGGTCGCGGTCGAACCAGCCCTGCGGCAGGCCGACGAGATTGGTGATGTCGTCCGGGGCGATTGTGAACTCGACGGCGAGTAGGTCAGCCTTCGTGCGCACGCGCTCATCGATGATCAACTGCAGCGCTTCGCGCAGGACGCGTGGCTTGCTCGGTTCCCATTGCCGGTCCAGCGGCTCTTCCTTGGTCCAGCCCTTGGCCGAGTGAAGCTTGTACATCTGGGTGGCGTACTCGGGCGAGATCAGCTGCATGTCGGCCAGACGCCGGATCTGCGCCTTGACGGAGACGCGCCACCGCTCCTTGAGCAGCAGCAGTTGGGCGAGCGAGGCGGACTTGACCTCCAGCGGATAGGTGGCCGCCGGCATCAGGAAGGCGCTGGCCAAGCGGAAGGCCTGGGCCTCGATGGCCTTCAGGTCGGTCTGGAATTCTTCTTCCGAAACACCGCGATGCAGCAGGGCGTGCGCCATTTCGTGGGCGGCGTCCATTTGTCGACGCGGGAACGACATCTTGTCGGTGGCCAGCAGAATATGGGGGCGGCCGTCGATCGGCGACCAGCTGCACAAGCCGTCGAGCTTGGCCGTGCCCATCTCGATCGTACCGACCACGAAACCCACCCGTTCCGAACGC
>NZ_SZWJ01000092.1:0-16525 GCF_012184455.1 Caulobacter sp. SSI4214
AGTCAGGATGATTGGATCGCTATCGGGGTCGGTGTCATTGGACAGCGGGTTGATCGAGGCCGACGCACCCGCCGTCACCGTCAGCGTGTCGGCGTAGGCCACGGGAGGGCGGTTCCCGCCGATCATTACGGTGGTGAGGTGCGTGCGGTTCTGGGCGTTATCGTAGGTGTAGTTCGTTGTCGAACCAGAGCGGGTCACGCCCGTGAGCCGCCCGTGGACATCGTAAGTATAGGTCGTCTGATCTTGCGCTCCCGCCGGGGAGGATAGAGCTAAAATCAGTGCAACAGCACTTGCCGCGTGACCAAAGCGCGCCATGCGAGACCCACCCCTCGACCTGAAATCATGGCGCAGCCTCACATTTTATTTTTTTAAAAGCAACGTTGACTTGCAGGTTCTGGCTCGGCGAAGCTTGGCCCGATTAGCCGCGTTAAGGGGTGAGGGCGATCCATGGTTTTCCGTCTGGGCTGTTTCGCGCGCGGAATTATGGGGCTTGTGCGGAGCCTAGTACTGCCGTTGGCTGTCTGTGCCGGCCTGGGCGAGCTTTCGGCAATGGCGCAGACCGTGCCGCTCACTCCGCCGGACGTGCCCATGAGTAGCCCGACGGGCGTGAGCATGACAGACGCAACCTTCACCTACGCGACCACGGACCTCGTAATCGGGCCGTTGAAGCTTGAGCGCAGTTATTACGGCGGCCCGGAAAACTCTAAGCATTACTTTGGATATAACTGGACCCACAATTACGATATGTGGGCCTTTTCGATGATCAAAGGCATCCAGGGCACCAATCCTCAGCCGATGACGCGCATCGTCATCGGCCGCAAGACCTACATGTTCGACACCCAGGCCAGCGCGACGCCGTTCATGGACGGCTTGCCCCACGGCGGCAGCGACGGCACCCGGGTGGAACTAGAGAATGGGCTCATCCTGTTCACCGATCGGGACGGGACGAAGTATCGCTTCAATTCGGCGACCGATGGACAGGTCACCTCCGTCACCTACCCGAACGGCGTCGTCCTGACTTTCACCTACAATGGGTCATCGCGCCTGAAGATGGTGTCGAGCAACCAGGGTTACGCTCTAGTCTTCGACCTCGATGGGGCAGGAAATGTTACGGCCGCCTGTGGCTTCAATAGGGCCAAGACCTACGTCACCGCCAGCACGACCTGCGCTACGTCCTCGCCCCTGGTGAAGACCAGCTACGGATACACATCAGGCGCGCTGACAAGTGCGACCAGCGTGAACGGCGATGTGGCGTCCTATACCTATAGCCTAGTGTCGCAGCTTCGCTGTCTGACCGATCCTGGCGTTTCGGCCTGCAAGTACACGATCGACTACGTGTCTGGGCAAACGAGTCAGGTCTTGAAGCAAACCCTGCCAGACGGATCGATCTGGCAATTCAGTTGCACCTGCCTCTATGCCCACGGCCAAGCTGAAACGCCCCAGCAAATGGATGGAACGGGTTGGACCGATCCCTCCGGCGCTAGCGTCGCCTTCACGCTTATTGACGGAACCATTACTGATTATACCGATCAGGTTGGAAAGACGCGCCAACTCTACTTCTACAGCGGACAGCTCAGCGGTGTAACACAACCCGAGGGCAATCGCTGGTACGCCAACATCAACGGTCGTGGTATCTTCTCCGGTGATGTTTTCACCGGAACCAAGACCGGCGTAAGCGGCTATCCGAATATCGTGCAGAACGCCAAGACCTTTCCGGCGGGCGATTGCGTCAATCGCATTACTTGTAACCTGCCGCTGACGGTTACCGACGGCAATGGCAACATCACCAACTACACCTACGACCAGACGCATGGCGGCGCTCTAAGCGAGACGAGGCCGGCCCACCAGGTGGATCCCAATACCAGCGTTCAGGCCGTCATTCGTCACACCTACACCATACGCAACGCTTACGTGAGCAATGGCGCCGGCGGCTATAACGCGGAGCCAGGGATCTGGCTGCCAAGCGAAGACCGCACCTGCAAGACGGGCGCGACGGACATTGCCTCCAACAGCTGCGTCAACGGATCATCCGACGAGGTGGTGACCACTTACGAGTACGGGCCCAACTCGGGCCCCAACAATCTCCTGCTGCGTGGCAAGGCCGTGACCGCCGACGGCATCACCCTGCGCACCTGCTACGCCTACGACAGCCAGGGCAACAAGATTTCCGAAACCAACGCCCGCGCCGGCCTGGCGTCGTGCCCCTAACCGCCAAGGTTCAGGAAAGAGAAACGCTCATGTCGATCCGAACCCTCGGCGCGGCCCTGATGGCGACCACGATGCTCATCGCCGTGGCGCCCACCCTGGCCATGGCGCAAGCCTCGCCCAACCCCTACACGACGGGCTATCGCTATGACGCGGCCCAGCGTCTGGTCGGGACGATCACACCTGATCCCGATGACAATGGCCCGCTGCTCTATCGCGCCACGCGCAACACCTATGACAGCGCGGGCCGCCTGACCAAGGTCGAGATCGGCACGCTGTCGGCCTGGCAGTCCGAAACGGTCGCGCCCAAGAATTGGTCCGGCTTCACCGTGCGCAAGCAGACCAGAACCATCTACGACAGCCGCGACCGGAAGACTGCGGAGATCTCCTATGCCAACGGCGTGGCCTACGCTCTGACGCAATATAGCTACAACGAAACGCCGGAGCGCTATGACTGCGTCGCGGTGCGCATGAATTTGACGGCGTTTCAGTCGGATCCGGCCAGTTTCATCATCAGCAATGGCGACGCCTGTTCCACGACCACGGCGGGCGGCGACGGGCCAGATCGCGTCACGCGCACGGACTACTTCGCGGACGGCAAGGTTAAGAAGATTACGTCAGGATACAATGTCCAGCCGATGGTCTTGCGCGAGAACACCTACACCGACAATGGTATTTTAAGCACGGAGAAGGACGGCGAGAATAATCTCACCTATCACAAGTACGACCCATACGATCGACTGCTGAGGACTTATTATCCATCGCAAACCCAGGGCGCGGCCAACTGGAATCCGAACGACTATGAAGAGTACGGCTATGATAACAACAGCAACCAGACCTCTTGGCGGCATCGCGATGGGCTGACCATCACCGCGACCTTCGATGGCGTGAATCAGCAGAAGACTAAGAGCGTGCCGGCCGCCGACACGGCGGCCTCAAGCTACAGCTATTACTACGATAACGCCGGACACATGATTTCGGCGTCCGATGGCGGGCGCACGATAACGCGCGCCTATGATGGTTTCGGGAGGCTCTTGTCCGAGACGGGGCCGATCGGCACGCTCGCTTATCATTACGACAGCGGATCGCGGCGCGACCAGATGACTTGGCCTGACGCCTTCTACGTCTCGTACAAGTACGACAACACCGACGCCCTGACCTATATCTGTCGCGCGGGCGCGGCCTGCGATAGTTCGCCAACGGACAAGGTGGCCGGGTTTGCCTATGACGATCTGGGGCGGCGCACAAGTATCGCGCGCGGATCGACTTCGGCGACGACGTCCTACAGCTACAATTCGCCGAACTTGATGCTATCCAGAATTTCGCAGGTGACGGCGAATACCGGCGACAACGTCAATTACGACTTCACTTACAACGCCGCCGGCCAGGTGAAGACGCGGACGATCAGCAATGGCGCCTATGTCTGGAGCCCGGGAAGCGCACCAGATCGTCCCTATACCATCGATGGCCTGAACCGGATTGTCGATACGGGAACCAAACCCGCGGCCGGAACGACCGCGCCGGGCTACGTGACCTACGGTTATGACGGTCGAGGAAATCTACAGTGTCTCGGTTCGGTCTCCGGTCAGCTGGCCTGTGTGAGTCCAACGACGAAGTACCTTTACGATGGCGAAAATCGGCTGCGGGGCACGGCCGCCGGCGCCAGCCTCCTGTATGATCCGCTCGGGCGGCTCTATCAGGCGACCACCGTGGGCGGTACGGTAACGCGCTATCTCTACGATGGGGCCAATCTGATCGGCGAATATTCTAGCGGATCCAATGTGCCGTTGCGGCGATATGTTTTCGGGACGGGCACCGACGAGCCTCTGGCGCGCTACTCTAGCGGCGGCACCACGCCGGAGTGGTTGTTAGCTGACTATCAGGGTTCGATCATCGCCACACTGAATAGTGCCGGCACTGTCACCAGCAAAAACAGCTATGATGAATATGGCGTGCCTGGTGCAGCCAACAGCGGCCTCTTCCAGTACACGGGACAGGTCTATCTCGCAGACCTTGATCTCTACCATTACAAGGCTCGTGCCTATTCGCCGAGCTTGGGGCGGTTCCTGCAAACCGACCCCATCGGATATAAGGACGGGCTCAACTGGTATGCATATGTCGGCGATGATCCCACAAATAAGACCGACCCTACGGGAAATCAGGTTCTTTTCTCGCCGGCTGGACCGATGGTTGATATGATCCAAGGCGTGTTGCACGGAACAAATTCTACCGCGCAAGTCTCCGTCGCCGGCGACAGTACTCAAGGTTTTGGGGGAACTGTATCTGCAGGTGTTTATGCGGGGCGGGGACCTACGGGCGACTTTCGAGTTGGTACTAGCCTAACGACAGGAGTTCAAACTGGCGTGGATACCTCTGCGTCAGGGGGCGTGACATTGATGGGTGGCGACACTAGCAATGTGAAAGGCTCTTCGCAGCAGATTCAAGGTGGCGTGGGTGTTGCTGGCGCGACTGTTGGTACGACGACACCTTCCTTCAACAGTTCAAAGCTTGGCGTGCCTTTTGCCGGCTTGTCTGTGGGAGCGTCAACAACGCCGGTAACTGTGAGTGCGTCAAAAACCCAGACCATCACTTCGGATGTCAAGGTGCCTATGTCTCCTGCTGCATCCGCAGTTTCCATGGCGGTTCAATTGGCGAAGTCGCTTGGGCGAGATCTTGCTGAGAAGTTCACTGGAAGGTAATGTTCTGAGACGGTATCGAAGGGGCATAAATTGCGTTGGGTCTACGTGTTGATGGCTTTGGCCGGCGTGTTCATGGTCTCTGCGCTTCTGGGTGAAGATGCGCCGCTGTTCGTTCGAGCAGGGCTATTGGCCGTAGGGCTGCTTTTCGGCTTTTCATCGCTCAACGTTAAATGCCCTAGGTGCAAGTTACATATCAGTGGGCATGAAACAGGTCTCTACGTTCCTTGGCAGGTTGACGATAACGGGCCTTGTCCTCGGTGTGGGCGCTCACGTAAAGGTGTATGGCCTTACCAATATTTGATCGCGCCGGAATCCTGAAGGAGCATTCGTGCAGGCCAGTTCGTTGGTGATATTGCGGCCGCTAAGTATAAATGGGAGCGGGTCTGTCATCTGTGGACGGGAGGTTCGTTAATCGCGACAGGGCGCGCGGACCGAATACTGACCGGCTCAGGCGGTGGCCGCCGCCCAAGCGGCGTCAGCCTCGGCGCGGAAGCGCCGAAGATTGGTGCGTCTGATCAGGCGGCGCTGGATGTTGAAGGTGTTGTAGACGGCCGCGTGCGTGGTGAGAAAGCGCCGGGCGGAGGCTGGGCTTTAAACCCCCGAATCTTTCGTTCTCACTGCCGGATCGGCAGATGCGAGTTCTTTTCCCTCGAGTTCTTTTCCCTGTCGTTCTCTCGTATGCCGCCTGAAAGGTGCAGGTTGCTGCGTTCCAGATCCTTCAGCCCCTCGTCTCCGGTGTCGCCGCTGAGGATGGCTCGGGCTGTCTCCGCTTCTCTTGCCAAATTGCGGTCGCCCCAAACAGGCTCTGAAGCATCGCTCCTAAAATTTCAGGGTGCGAGGCGCAACCTTTCATTGAATTCCATCTGGTCGCTGAGCTATATGGTTTGAGCGCCCCCGAGGGGCGTTTCCGGGGGGTATTGTGCGGCTGGCATCCAAGAGGCTGGGCTCCGGCGCGAGGAAAAGGCGCACGGGCGCTGCTAAGCGGGCAGACCTCCAAGACGATGGCTACGCCGCTGTAGACGCTCTCGTCGCCCTGATGATCCTTGCCGCCACCCTGGTTTGCTCGGTTTCCGCCACCCACGGAAGCCGTCTGGCGTCGGACGCCGCCCTGGAGCTACGGCGCGCCAACGAGTTGGGCGGCTATCTCGTCGAAACCGCGCCCATTTCGCCAGGAAAGACCTCGGGCCAAACCCAAGGCTTCGCCTGGACCCTGCAGGTGATGGACCCCGTCAACGCCTTCGGCCCTGGCGCCATCTGCGAGCGGAAGATTGTGCTGACCGGTCTGCGCGACCAACGCCAGTTCACCGTCCGCGCCAACGCTGTTTGCCCCGCCGCAAAGCCCGCATGAAAACCAACGACGGCTACACAGCCGCCGAGGCGCTGGCGGCGCTGGCGATCCTGGGGCTGGCCATGGCCGGCCTGACGACCAGCATGGGCCTGATTGGTATGGGTCAGAAGAAGGCCCACGCCCAACTTGAACAAGCCGTCGCCGAGCGAGCGATCAACCAGCGCCTGGAAGGTCTCCTGGCGCTCGACGCCCCCTTCCGATCCGACCAGGCCAATCATCTGGTCGGGGATAGCCAATCCTTCGAACTCGACTGCGGCGGACCTTCGCGATGCACGGCGCGTATCGAGGATGGGCAACTGCGGATCCGAGATGGCCAGGGCCTCGAGACCACCTTGAAGCTGCCAGACGGCCCAGCGCCGCGTTTCGTGTACATCGGGTCTTACAACAGCGGCGGCGCCTGGCCGCCCGCGCCCCTGCCACCCCCGGCGCCGTCGTGGCAGGGCCTGAAGGCGGTTGCCATTCAAGCCGGTAGCGATACGGTGCAGTTACCACTTGCGGTGGCGCGCGTCTGGCGCCAACAGCGGGTGGACTGTGAGTACGATGTCGTGATCCAAGATTGCCGGGGCGCCGGCTCATGATCCCTGCTGGAAGCCTGCGCCTGGCGGACGAGCCTGAACAGGGCGCTTCGCCAGCCGCCGAACCGTCCGTGGCTGACTCGCCCCAGGCAAAGGCGCCGCCCAAGGTCTTCGTGCGCACGCTGCTGGCGCCGCCCGGCTGGCCTTGGGAACAGGCCCGCACGGCCGAGCTCGACGCGCGCCTCAGCTCGCCGCTGCCGGCCGGCGACGTCGTCTATCAGTTGCGCCGTCTGGAAAGCTGGCGTCCCGGCGCGCCGGCCCGCTTCGCCGCCTTCTACGTCATGGCCCGCGATGTCGACGGCCACCTGGAAACCCGCGCTCAGGTCGACGGGCGCGACGTGCGGGTGGTCTTCGAATCCGGTGACGTCGCCATCGCCCGCGCCCGTCGGCTGGGGGCGATCGGATTGGGCGCTGGCGTCGTCGTGTTCGCCGCGGTGCTGGTCGTGGGCCTGGCGATCGGCCGCCGCGCCGAGCTGGACGGCAAGCTCGTGGCGATCGAGCAGCAGGCCGATGTCAAGCTGCGCGGGGCCTCGGCCAAGGCGCGCCTGAAGGCTCAGGACCAAGCCCTGCAAACTCGCACCGATAAGGGCCAGAGCCTCTCCGACCTTCTGGCGGACCTGGCCTGGATCAGCAGCGCCAAGGCCGGCGACGCGCAGATCCAAGGCGTCCATTGGGACCATGACCTGCTGGCCGTCGAAGCGGCCGGCGCCAAACCGCCTCTGGTCGTCTTCGGGGATCGCAAGTTGCGTCGCTCGATCAAACCGATCCGTCCCGGGGTCTTCCTGTGGGCCGTCGAGCGCCAGACCCTGCGAACGCCAGTGGCCGAACCAGTCGTCGCCACGCCGATCGCGGCCAGACCCTTGTCAGAGCGGGGTGGTCGCTGATGGATCGTCCCCTGGGCCCGATCTGGTTGGCCGGCTGCCTGTCGCTCGCCGTCGCCGTGGCGGCGCTGACCCTAACCGCCTTGAAGCTGATCGCCACGCCGCCGGGTTATGCCGACCGGCTGGCGGCCGCCCAGCAGCAGGTCACACGCGCCGAACGCCTGGCGGCTATGCCGGGCGAGGCCGCCGCCTATCCCAAGGGCGCGGTGTGCGATGGTCTGGACGCCGCCGCGTTCGGCAAGGCGCGCCAGGCGATCGAGGACGCCGCGAGCGCCGAGGGCCTCACCGGCGCTCAAGTCGCTTGGGGCTCGCCGCTCGACGGCGGCGGCAGGATCGCGCCCTTGCCGCTGTCGCTGCAGGTCGAGGGGCCTTACGAAAAGGTCGTGGCTTTTACCGACCGCCTAGGTCGCGGCGCGCCGAGCGTCTTCGTAGATACCGCCGATCTTGCCCCATCCGGCGCGGGCGTGCGGCTTTCGCTTTCCGGAAAGGTGTTCTGTTGGACGCGCGGTTGATCGCCATGGGCGCGGCGGGCGCCGCGGGGCTCGTGCTCGGCGGCGCGGTCTGGGCGCTGTCGGGCGGCCACGCCCAGGGCGAGGCGCTGGACCAGTTGGACACGCGCCTGTCGGCGATTTCGACCCGGTCCCGCCCGCGGCTGGACCGGCCCAGCGATGCTCTGGCTCAGATCAAGGGGCGGCCGCTGTTCGCCTCGACGGGAATCCCCGCGACCACCCCCGAAAGCGATGTCTCCGTCCAATTGGTGGGTTTGGCGCGCACGCCCGCGCGCACGGCGGCGTTGCTGGCGATCGGCGGGGCGCCGGCCGAGTGGCTGACGCTCGGCGAGACCCGCGGCGGCGTTACCCTGCGCGCCGTGACGGGCTCGGGCGCGACGGTGGCGACCCTCTTTGGCGATCGCGAGCTGATGCTCGGTGTCGGTGGGCCATCCCCCGTCGGCGTCGCTCAAGGCAATCCCGGCGGACCGCCGGCTGGCTTCAGATCTCCCCCGCCGCCCGCCAGCGCGCCGGGCATGACCCCATGAAGGTTCGCGTGACGCGCCCCATGTTGACTGAGTTCTCCTCGCGCGCCCGCCGTCTGGCCGTTGGCGGCGCCGTCGTCCTGGGCTTGGGCTTTTGGCAAGCGCCGCCGGCGGCCGCCCAGGTCGCCCCCGCGCGCGCCGAAAGCGCGGCCTCCTATACTTTCGCCTTCCAGGATGCCGATGTCGGCCAGGCTGCCCGCGAGGTGTTCGGCGCGATTGGCGTGCCCTACGTCATCGACCCCTCGGTCACCGGCAAGATCTCGTTCCGGATCGAGCAGCGGCTGACCAAGGCCCAGCTTCTGCAAGCTTTCGAGGCGGCGCTGGCCGCCAACGACATCGCGCTGGTGCGCGACGGCGAGAGCCTGCTCGTCACGGCCAAAACCAAGGCTAAGTCGGCCGCCGCCGTGCGGGCGATCGGCGATGGCCCGCGCGGTCTTGGCTATGAGGTCGTGGCGATTCCGCTATCGTTCGCAGCGCCAAGCGAGGTCGCCAAGGCGCTGGACGCCATCTCGGGCAAGGGGCTAGTGCTCCATTCCGACGATCACCTGGGCCTGATTGTCCTGGGCGGCGGCGGCCAGGAGCTGAAGTCGGCGCTCGACACCCTGCAATTGCTCGATCAGAGCGGTCTGCAGAACGCCCGTCTGCGCTGGTTTGATCTGACCAATGCTTCGGCCGCGACGGTGGCCGCGGAGCTGACAGGCATGATCAAGGGGGCCGGAATTTCCGGGCTCAGCGTCCTGCCGCTCAAGCGCCTGAACGGCATCCTCCTGTTTGGTCGGACCGAAAAGGCGCTAAACGATATCACCCCCTGGGTCTATCGCCTCGACGCCCAGACCCGCGACACCGCCAGCGCCCTTTGGGTCTACCACCCGCGCAACACCTCGGCAGAGGCCATCGGCAAGACACTCAACAGCCTTCTGAGCGCCCAGACCAGCTTTGATCGGCCGACCACCACGACGACCGTCAGCCAGGCGCCCCAGGCCACGACGACCGATGTCTCGATAACGAGCGGGGCGACAAGTTCGACTTTGGCCAATGGACCGGTCTCGACCGCGACGGGAGACGAGGGCGCGCGCGCCGCCGTCGACAAGGACACCAACACCCTGATCGTCTCTGCGCCGGCCTGGCGCTGGATGCAGATCCAAAAGATCCTCGCCGAGCTCGACAAGCCCCAGGCCCAGGTGTTGATCGAGGCCTCGATCCTCGAGGTGACCCTGGGCGACAATTTCAAGTTTGGGGTGGACTGGAACGTCTTTAGCAGCGGTCACCATCTGCAAGTGACCAATACCGCCGGCAAGACAGGCACGATCAGCCCGACCTATCCGGGCTTTTCGATCACGGTGCTGGACGGCGACGTCCAGGCGGCGATCAACGCCTTGGGCGCGCGCACCGGGGTCGAGGTGGTGTCCGCCCCCAAGATACTGACGCTCGACAACAAGACCGCGCGGCTGCAGGTCGGCGATCAGGTTCCCGTCGTCACCCAGACCTCGCAAGGCACTCAGACGGCCAACGCGCCGGTCATCAACAACATCGACTATCGCAACAGCGGCGTGATCCTCAATGTGACGCCGCGGATCAGCGGCGATAACCGCATCATCCTGGAGGTGTCGCAGGAAGTCAGTTCGGTGATCCAGACCAAGTCGTCGGGCATCGACTCGCCCACGATCCAGCAGCGTAAGTTCGAGAGCACGCTTACGCTTCGCGACGGGGCCGTGGTGGCGTTGGGCGGTTTGATCAGCCGCTCGCGCAATGACGGCAACACCGGCATTCCAGGGCTAAAGAACATCCCCGCCCTTGGCGCCCTTTTCAAGACCCAGACCAAGGACCTGGCGCGCACCGAGCTGATCGTGCTCTTGCGCGCGCGGGTGATGACCGAAGCCGACCAGGCCGACACCACCATGCGCGACCTCTTTAGCGACATGCGCGAGCTCAAGGCCCGAGGACTCCTCGATGGCAAGTTCTGACGATGGCTACGCCACGCCCGCGGCGGCGGTGATCGCCATGGCGATCGCTGTCGTCACCATCGCCTATGTCTCGCGCTCGACGACGGAGCTGCGGCTGGCGCGCGCTGATTTCAAGAAGACCCAGGCGCAATATCTGCTGGCGGGAGCCCACAATGTGGCCCTGTTGGCGATCGCCACCAGCAGCAAGCCGCCGCCCTATCGCTGGACCGTGCCGGCGCTTGGCAAGGCGTTCCAGGTCGTGGCCGAGCCTGAGCGTCCTAAGCTTAGCCTACAGGCGGCGGCCGATCTCGACGACGCGGTTCTGGATCGCCTGGGCGTCAAAGATCATGAAGCGACGCGGGCCCGGCTGGCCAATCCGCCTTCCGTCGAGGGGCTGCCGTGGGCGGCCGACGCGGCGACGTCGACGGGCTGGCGCGCTTGCGCCGACGCGCTGATCTCGTTCTATGGCGCGGCCGCCGCACCGCCCGTTCTGAGCTATGTCGAGCCCGAGGCGGGCAAGGACGACAGCAAGTGGCGCGCCGGCGAGGTGTGGCGGATCGCTGTCACCGACGAGGACGGCTGGCGCGACGAGCGTATCGTGCGCTTCACCGGAAATGGTCTCAATCCCGCCGCGGTCATCTCGCGGCGCCTGTCTCGCGGATGGAAGGATAATCTGGCATGCGAAACCTTGCTCGCCGACGCCGGCTGAAGGCCGACGACGGCTACACGCTCACCGAAATGCTGGTCGTGGTCGGCGTCATCGCCCTGATCGCGGCCGTGCTGGTTCCAACCCTGATGGGCCAGATGCAGCGCGCCCGGGCCAAGGCCGCCAAGGTGCAGCTCGACAATGTCGCCTCGGCCGTCGAGATGTTCCGCTCCGACACGGGGCATTATCCGACGACGGCCGAAGGCGGGCTCAAGGCGCTGCTGAACAACGGCGCCACCATCGAAGGCTGGACCGGGCCTTACCTTAAGGACGGCAAGACCCTGACCGATCCCTGGAACCGCGACATCGCCTACAATCTCGCCACCGACGGCCAGAGCTTCACGGTCCAGAGCCTGGGCGCCGATGGCAAGGTCGGCGGGGTGGGACCCAATCTTGACCTCACCGCGCCGGCCGACGCCACCGCGGCCTCGACCAGCACGGCCCCGAGCGGGACGTGATCTTGACGCTGGCGGTCGTTGTCGGCGTGCTGCTTGGCGGCGTCGTCGCGAGCTATGCGACGACTTGGGCCTTGCGCGCGACCGACGACGGCGCGCCGTCGGGGCCACGCTCTCGGTGCGATGGCTGTCAGCACCCTCTGACGTGGTCGCAGACCTTGCCGGTGGTGTCCTATGTCGTGGCGCGAGGCCGGTGCGCGCATTGCGCGGCCGCGATCTCCCCCTACCATCCGATTGGCGAGGCGTTGGGCATGGTCTTGGGCGCGATGATCGCTCTGGCCGCGCCAGACGGTCGGGCCTTGCCCTTGGCGGTGATCGCCGCGAGCCTGCTGGCCGCCTCGGTTTATGACGCGCGAACCTGGGCCTTGCCGCGCGCGACGACCGGGCTGGCGGCGGGCGCGGCGTTCGCGCTCGCCGCTTGGCATGGACGCGACAGCCTCATCGTCGGGCTGATCGCGGCGGCGGCGACCTTCGCCGTGACCAAGACCCTCGCGGTCCTCTATCAGCGTCGCAATGGTCGCGTGGGCTTTGGCGACGGTGATGTCCTTTTGTTGTCGGCGCTGGCGATCTGGCTGGGCGCGGCGACCCCGTGGATGGTGTTGGTCGCCTGCGGGCTGGGCCTGATCTTCGCGCTGGTGGGACGGAGACGTCGATTTCCGTTTGGACCGATGATCGCGCTCTCGGGCGTTTCGATCGGACTTTTGTTGGAGGCGGGCATTTGGCCGCGACCGTAGTCACCGCTCAGGTCTTCGAGCCGCTGCTGCGCCAGCGTGGCGCGGTGCTCGAGGCGCTGCGCGAGCGCAAGCTGGTCGATGAGGCCGCCATAGCCCGCGCCGAGATGGTCGCAACGCGCACGGGCCAGCCGGTTGAGCTGGTGCTGAACCAGCTAGGGGCCTTGCCCGACGACGACCTCGTTGCGGTCTATGCCGATGTCGCCGGCTGCCCGATTTGGGACCCGGAGAAAACCCCATTCATCGCCGATCTCAGCGAACTGGGAATCTCCGCCGAGTATCTCCGGCGCGTTCGGCTGCTGCCGCTGCGCTCGCCAAATGCTTCGCTGTTGATCGCCGCGGGCGATCCGCTCGATGACGAGGCGCTGTCGGGCCTGGTGTTCGCCACGGGCAAGACCGTGTCGATCCAGGTGGCTCGCCCCAGCGATCTGCGTCGAGGCTTCGACCTGGCGTTCGGACCGTTGGAAACCGCGCCGGTGGTCGCCGATCAGCGCCGTCTCGACCGCGAGGTCGATCTGATCTCCGACAACGCCGTCGAAGGCGGCGGGGCGCGCCTTGTCCAGAGCGTCTTCGAGGCGGCGATCGCCGTCGGAGCCTCCGACATTCACTTCGAGCCGCGCCGCCATGACCTGCGCATCCGTCTACGGGTCGACGGCCGCCTGCTGGATCATCAGGTGGTCTCGGCCGACCTTGCCGCGCCGGCCGTTTCCCGCGTCAAGGTCATCGCCAACCTGAACCTGGGCGAGCGGCGCCTGCCGCAGGATGGCCGCACCACCTTCATCGTTCAGGGCAAGCAGGTCGATGTGCGGGTGGCCACCTCGCCGACGGTGTTCGGCGAAAGCGCGGTGCTGCGGATCCTCGATCGTTCCACCGTGCCGCTCAACCTCGACGCCATGGGCCTGAGCGAACACCTTACCAACTGCCTGCGTCAGGCCGCGCGCTCGCCGCACGGCATCTTCCTGGTCACTGGACCGACGGGCAGCGGCAAGACCACGACGCTCTATGGCCTGCTGCAGACCTTCGCCAAGTCCGACCGCAAGGTGCTCAGCGTCGAGGACCCGGTCGAGTATCACTTCGAGCACGTCACCCAAACCCAGGTCGCTCCGGGCCTGGGCCTAACCTTCGCCGCGGCTCTGCGCTCGTTCCTGCGCCAGGACCCCGACGTCATTCTGGTCGGCGAAATCCGCGATCCCGAAACGGCCGCCGTCGCCATCCAGGCGGCCATGACCGGCCACTTCGTGTTGGCCTCGGTCCACGCCAATGACGCTCTGTCGGTCTTGCCGCGCTTGCAGGACATGGGCGTGGAGCCCTACCAGTTGGCGGCTGGTTTTCGGGGGGTGGTCGCCCAGCGCCTGGTCCGCAGGCTGTGCGTCCATTGCCGGCGCGAGGAGCCGACCAGTCAGGCCGTACGCCTGGCTTGCGAGGCCGCCGGCTATCCGGCGCCGATCCGCACCTATGCCGAGATCGGCTGCGAACACTGTAAGGGCGTCGGCTTTAGGGGCCGAATCCCCATCGGCGAAGGTTTCCTGGCTAGCGAGCATCTTTTGCGGGCGGTCGCCGAACACCGCGCCCTGGCCGAGGTCGGCCAGATCGCGCGGGGGGACGGTCTGACCAGCATGATGGCCGATGGCCTCGACAAGATCGCTCAGGGCCTGACGACCTTCGACGAAGTGGTGGCGGCCGTGCATGGTTGACGAGGCCGGCTTTCGGTATGTGGCGGTCTCCAGCCAGGGCCGCCGGGTGCGGGGCGTCGTCACCGCGCGCGACGAGGCTCGCGCCTTCGAGCGGCTGCGCCAGCAAGGCTTGGCGCCGTTGTCGATCCGGCGCGAGCGCGGCGATCCGCGCAAGGTCAAGGGCGCGCCGCTGAAGGACCGCGAGGTCGCCGAAATCGTCGGCAATCTCGCGGACCTCTTGAAAGCCGGGGCGGACATGCGCACGGCGCTGGCGATCCTGGGGGCGCGGTCGACGCGGCCCGCGACGGCCGCGCTGTGCCGCAACCTCGCCGGCGAGATCGGCGGCGGCGAGGCGTTGGACGCGGCGTTCACGCGCAATGTCGGCAAGCGTGGCGCTCTGGTCGGGGCGCTGGTGGCGGCGGGCGAGGCGGCCGGCGATCTTTCTGGCGGGCTTTCGCGGGCCGCCGACTTGATCCAGGCCAAGCTGAAGCTGCAGGAGAAGTTGGTCTCGATCCTGGCCTATCCGGCCTTCGTGCTCGTCAGCACGGTGGCGGCGGTGATCATCCTGCTGCTCTTCGTCATTCCCACGCTGGCGCCGCTGACCGCCGACATGGGCGCCGAGCCGCCCTTGGCGCTGTCGATCATGATCGCGCTCAGCAACGCCCTGCGCGAAAACCTCGCGCTGATCGGCGCGGGCCTGGGTCTCTTGGCGGCGGCGGGTCTGCTGGCGGCCCGGGCGGGCGTTCTGCAGGCGGTCATCGACCGCCTGCTGCTAGAAGGGCCAGCGCGCCGGACGACGACCAGCTTGGTGTTCGGCGGCTTCTCGATCGCCATCGGCGGCATGCTGACGGCCGGCGCGCCGATGAGCGAGACCTTGCGCTTGGCGATCCGTGCGGTGGGGTCGCCTCTGGCCCGCAAGCGGCTCGAGCCGGTGCTGCACCAGGTGCGCCAGGGCGAGTCGCTCTCGGCCTCCCTGGAGCGGGTGCGGGGCTTTCCGGGCGCGATCTCCCGGCTGGCGGCCGTTGGCGAGGCGACGGGGGCGCTTGGGCCGATGCTCACCCGGGCTGGGCGCCTGGAAGAGGAAGCCGCCATTCGCCGGATCGAACAGGTCGGCCAGATTCTCGGCCCGGCGCTGATCGTCGGCCTTGGCGGTCTGGTGGGCATGATCATGGCCAGCCTGCTGTCTGGGGTCAGCCAGCTGGGTGGATCGGCGCTCGGCTAGCCGACATTGATCTCGTAGGAGCGTGGCGGTCCCGGCGTGGCGGCGTCGGCGAAGGGCGCGCAACGTTCGACGGCCGCTATGGTCTTGGCGACCTTATCGCTTCCGGCGCTTGGGCCCAAAGGGCGGGGACGGGCGACCAGATAGCCTTCCGAATTGATGATCACCAGCAGTCGCGCCGACTTGCTCCCTTGGGCGCAGCGTTGCGCCTTGGCTTGCAGGCGCAGGGCCTTGGCCGGGTCATCGCCGCGATAGGACACCGACGCGCGCGCGAACGGGTCATCGTCCGAGCCGACGGACTGGGAGGGCGCGGGCGCATTGGCGCCGCCGCCTTGGGCGGGCTTGGCGTCGGCGGGGCCAAAGAGATCCGAGAGTCGCGTGGTCGATGAAGGCGTCGTCGTGGGTTCGGAGGCCACGGTCGGACCAAAATCCGACAGGCGCTGTTGCAGGCTAGCAAGGTCCTGTTGGGGGCGGGGCGTCGCGGCGGCCGAAGCCGGCGCGCCAGCGACAAGGGTCACGCTGACCGATTGGCCGAAACTCCCGCCGATCGGTTTGGGCGCCTGAGGCAAGGCCAGGACCAGGAGCGTGAACGGAAGCAGGTGAAGGGCCACGGCCGCCAAAAGGCGAATGCTCCGCCGCCGCCAGCGCGCCGTCCAAGGGGCGCTCTGCCAAGCGGCGGAAAGCATCAAGTCGGGATCCGCGGACATGATCGACCCTAGATAGACCTGATTGGCGCGCGCGGCGAGTGACAACCAATATGGGAGCGAAGGCCATGCCGAACTTCCCCCGGCCATCGCTGCTAAATCGCCAGCCCGCTAGGCCGGGCAATCGACGGTTCCTGGGTTTTCACCGGCGATGAGGGCTTTAGCGGCGGCGTTGAACATGGGGTTTTTGCCGGTGCGCCAGCCCTGATTGTAGGTGATGCGCGAGGCGTCGAGCCATTCTGGGCGGCGGGCGCTGACGGGACAGGATTTGCCGACGTCGAGCATTGGCGCGTTGGGCAAGCCCTGAGCGTACTGGACGTGGATCTCGCGGCGGATGCCGGAGGGCCTGGAGA
>NZ_SZWJ01000093.1:0-16473 GCF_012184455.1 Caulobacter sp. SSI4214
CGCGGGAGGCGGCGCCTTCTTGTCGGCCTGGACTGACGAGTCGCGCTTGCCGAACATCTACTTCTTCTTGAACAGGCTCGAGATCAGGGACGTCTTCTGGGCGGCCGGCGGTTCGCGGCGGCAGATCAGCCGGGCCAGGTGCTCCAGCCCCTCGGCGGCCTTCGACTTGGGCGCGACCTCGGCCAGCATCTGGCCGTTGTTGGCCGCCAGGCCGTAGGGCTTGGGATCGAACGGCAGCACCAGCGACGGCTGAACGCCCAGGGCGTCGCCAAAGTCCTTGACCGGGATCTCGGGCCGGCCGGGCACGCCCACCTGGTTCAGCACCAGGCGCGGCGGCGCGTCATTGGGCCGGGCCTGGCGAACCAGGTCGATGATGTTCTTGGCGTTGCGCAGCGAGGCCAGGTCCGGCGTGGCCGTCACGACCAGCTCGTCGGAGCCGACCAGCACCCGACGGGAGGCCGCGTTCCAGATGTGCGGGATATCCAGCACCACGAAGGGCGCGGCGCCGCGGATCTTCTGGGTGACTTCCTCGTAGACGTCGGCGGAAATCTCGTAGTCGTCGTCCAGGGTGGCCGGGGCCGCGAACAGGGACAGACGATCGCCGCAGCGGACCATCATGCGGTCCATCAGCACCGGGTCCAGTCGGTCGGGCTGGGTCAGCGCTTCCAGGACGCCATGCAGCGGGTCCTGATTAAAGTCGAGACCGGCCGTGCCGAACGCCAGGTCGAGGTCGACCAGCACGGTGGCGGTCTGCATCTTCTCGGCCAGCATCCAGGCGAAGTTGTGCGACAGGGTCGAGGCCCCCACCCCGCCCTTGGCGCCGACGAAGGCGATCTGGCGGCCGATGAACGGCGCGGTCGGGTCGGCGTACAGCGCGCCGACAGCGCGGATCACCTGCAGGGGCGACAGGGGCTGGGTCAGGTATTCCGACACCCCCCGGCGCATCAGCTCGCGATACAGCGAGATGTCGTTGGTCTGGCCGATAACGACGACCTTGGTCCCCGGGTCGCAGACCTGGGCCAGGGAGTCGAGCATGTGCAGAAGGCGCTGGGCGCCGTCCAGGGTCTCGACCATCACCAGCGAGGGCGTGGGCTGGTTCTGATAGTAGTCGACCGCCGCCTCCAGGCCGCCGCCCTGGATCAGGGTCGAGGCGCGCGCCATGCGGCGGTCGCCGGCCGCGTGGCGAACCAGCGCCTCGGTCTCGGGGCGGGCGCAGAAGGCGTGGATGGAGATCCGAGGGATCACCGCCTCGCCCATGCTGTCCGGAATGGGCTCGTGATAGACCGGCGCGGCCGGCGCGGCGGTCGCCGCGTCCTACGTCACCTTCGACGCGCGCATGAGGGCGCTGCGCCGCTGGGGACAGACTTCGACCGGCCTGGTGGAAGACGCTCTGACCGTCGGGGCCGCACAGTGGGTGGTGCGAGGCGCGAAATGACCAAGCCAAGGCCGCAGGCCCCCAAGCCGCCCGAGCCCGCCAAGGTCACCGCCGAAGGCGTCCGCCGCCAGCGACAGCATATCAAGGACCTGACCGGCGAGGATCCGCTGCGGGGCGGGGTGGCGGATTAAGGCGCAGCCGAATAAGCGCCGTCATGCACGCCCTGAAATAAGGGAATGCGCCGACACGATCTCCGCCGCCGGAAGCGGCCATCGTGAAGGTCACGGCGGAAGGCTCCTATTGGAACACCTCGCACCACACCCCATTGGTCCTCTGCTTGAGCTTCGTGTTGCCGAGGACGTCCTTGCCGTCCGCCGCCAGATCATGTGTCCATCGCGAGCCATCGGGACTTTGAGCCGTCACTCGGTAGGGTCTTCCCGTCTGCTTATAGACGCCACGCCCGCCCCAGTGTGACGGCCCGCCGATCCAAATCTTGCGAACGTTGACCAGCACCTGATCGCGGTTCCGCAGGAAAACTTCGATGGCCTTTGCGTCGCTAGGCGGCACCGGCATGATCAAGCGGTAGACCAGCGGACCGATGGTCACCAAAGCGAACAATAGCCAAACGAACGTATGCTGACTCAAGGCTCGCCCTCCCGGCAACTCCTGTTAGCCTACCCAGGCGTTCGGCGCCCACAGTCGGCGAAGTTGGCGAGAGCGTTTGGCCGACCAGGCTAGCGAGAAAACATCAGCGCTGCCGCCGAATCCAGACCCTCGGATGGCCACCGCCAGCCATTGTCCATATCGGATCATTCCCGCCCATGTGGCGGGAATGACGGTTGCGGTCGCCGAAGTGGGAGCACCCTACTCGGCCGCGACCTTCACGGCCTCCAGGGCCTCGCCGACGGTCGGCCCTTCGGCGTCCCGGGGGACGCGTTCGAGGTCGCGGCGGCTCACGACCTCGCCGCAAGCCTCGCAGGCCAGCACCGGATGGAACGCGCAGCCGCAGGTCTTGTGCTTGAACAGGATCGGCGAGTTGTCGCGACCATAGACGTAGCGGTCGCCCCATTCGGCCATGGTCAGCAGCACCGGCGACAGCGCCAAGCCCTTCTGCGTCAGCCAATATTCGTGGCGCGGCGGGCGCTCGGAATAGCGCCGGGTTTCCATGACGCCGTGGCCGACCAGGGTCTTCAGCCGGGCGGCCAGGACATTGCGGGCCACGCCGAGCCGCTCCTGCCACTGCTCGAAGCGCTTCACCCCGGCGAAGGCGTCGCGGAGGATCAGCAAGGTCCACGGATCGCCCACGACTTCCAGCGTGGCGGCGACCGAGCAACGTTCGTTCGTATAGTCAGCAGTGCGGCCCATACGAGGAGGGTGAGGCGTTCCGCGAGGGAAAGCAAGAGAGCGTTGCGTTTGAATATGAACTGGGGTAGGTTTTTTATCGCAATTGACTCTCTCGGTTATTGCTAACTGGCGAGCGACCTCGGCGATCCCCCGTCGACGGCCGCTCGCCGTCCTCTTCCTGGCGCGCGCCGCCCCTTGCGCTTCGCGCGGCGATGAGGGCCTATCCCGCCTCGAAAACAAGTTCAGGGAGCTACCCGATGTCCGCCGCCGATCCCGTCGTCATCGTTTCCTACGCCCGCACGCCGATGGGCGGCTTCCAGGGCGCGCTGGGCGGCGTGAAGGCGACCGAGCTGGGCGCCGCCGCGGTGAAGGCGGCCCTGGAGCGCGCGGGCGTGGCGGGCGACAAGGTCGAGCAGATCTTCATGGGCTGCGTTCTGCCGGCCGGTCTGGGCCAGGCCCCGGCCCGCCAGGCGGCGCTGGGCGCGGGCCTGCCGATCTCGGTCGAGGCCACCACCGTCAACAAGATGTGCGGCAGCGGGATGCAGGCCGCGATCATGGCGCACGACGCCCTGGCCGCCGGCAGCGCGGACCTCATCGTGGCCGGCGGCATGGAGAGCATGACCGGCGCGCCCTACCTGCTGTCCAAGCACCGCGGCGGCGCCCGCATCGGCCACGACCAGATGTGGGACTCGATGTACCTGGACGGCCTGGAAGACGCCTATACGCCGGGCAAGCTGATGGGCGCCTTCGCCGAGGACACGGCCCAGGCCCACCAGTTCACCCGCGAGGCCATGGACGACTACGCGACCAAGGGCCTGGCCAAGGCCAAGCGCGCGATCGAGACCGGCGCGTTCAAGGCCGAGATCACCCCCGTCACCGTCACGACCCGCAAGGGGACCGAGGTCATCGACACCGACGAACAGCCGCTGAAGGCCGATCCGGCCAAGATCCCCACCTTGCGTCCGGCCTTCAGCCGCGACGGCGGGATCACCGCCGCCAACAGCAGCTCGATCAGCGACGGCGCCGCCGCGCTGGTCATGACGCGCCAAAGCGTCGCCGAGGCCTTGGGCCTGCCGATCGTCGCCCGCGTGGTCAGCCACGCCGCCCACGCCCAGGAGCCGGCCCAGTTCGCCACCGCGCCGGCCCCGGCCATGCGCAAGGCGCTCAGCAAGGCGGGCTGGTCCGTCGAGGACGTCGACCTGTTCGAGGTCAACGAGGCCTTCGCGGTCGTGGCCATGTACGCCCAGCAGGCGTTGGGCATTCCGGAAGACAAGCTGAACGTCAACGGCGGCGCCTGCGCCCTCGGCCATCCGATCGGCGCGTCGGGCGCGCGGATCCTTTGCACCCTGATCTCGGCGCTTCAGGCGCGCGGCGGCAAGAAGGGGCTGGCGTCCCTGTGCATCGGCGGCGGCGAGGCCACGGCGATGGCGATCGAGCTGGTCTAGGCCTATCTGGCGAGGATCAGATCGCCCGCGAGACGCGTTCACCCGTCATGACCGAGACCTTCCGCCATAATCCCGAACTCAGCCGCTACGAGCTGGAGGTCGACGGCCTGCTGGCCGTGGCCGACTATCAGCGCTCGGGCCATAGGCTGGTGATCCCGCACGTCGAAGCCGACATGGCGCTGCGCGGCACGGGCGCGGCTGGACGCCTGATGAGCAAGGTCGCCGAGACCGCGCGCGCGGAAGGGATGCGGATCACGCCGCTCTGCTCCTACGCGGCGGCGTGGCTGAAGCGGAACGATCCGGATCTGATTGCTTAGCATCGCAAGCGCCCCCTCCACCGCTTCGCGGTCCCCCTCCCCCGTTGCACGAGGGAGGATGAGATTCTCCTCGCCCGCGACGCGGGGGAGGTGGCGCGGCGCGGAACGCGACGTGACGGAGGGGGCGCTTACTTCGGAGCGGGCGTAGGGGCCGCGCTCTCGAAGCTGCCCGCCGCCCCAGGGAACACCACCGGGCTCTCCCAGCCGTCGGCGCCGACCGACGAGACGCCGAAGAAATAGTCGTCGATCACCACGTCCTTGAGCGTGATCGTCGCCGCGCCCGGGACCCAGCGGCTGAAGCTCCAGGTCGGGTCGGTCGTGCCGCGCCACCATACGCGATGCCCGACCGCGCCCGGCGTCGGCGTCCACGAGACCTTGGTGTCGGGGCTCACCGCGCCCTCGATCTTGACGCCCGACGGCGGCGGCGGGGCCGAGGCGAGGCTGGCCATGGCGATGGCGTTCAGTCGCGTGACCTGGGCCAGGTAGGCGAAGTCCACCCCCTCGATGGTGTCGCCATAGGCCTTGCCGTTCTCGGTGCGCAGGGTCTGGTGCTGACGATCGTAGTTCTCGACCGCCTCGGTGACGCGCACGGCCGGATAGCCGGCCTCCAGCAGCGGCACCTGGTCGCCGCCCCGGCCATAGCGGTCGGTGCGGTAAACCATCGTGACGTCCAGATTGGTCAGATAGCGATCGGCCAGGCCGTCCAGATAGCGCGCCAGGTTACGCGACGGGCTGTCGACCTCCCCGCCGTTGTAGCGCCGGCCATTGGCCTGTTCCGGGGTCTCGACGGCCTTGGTGCCTTCCGAGAAGATCCGGACGTGGGTGTTGTCCATCACGCCGCTCTGGCCGTGGCTGTTGCCGATGATGTCGTTGTTGAGATCGGCCTCGACCTTCCAGCCCTGGGCCTTGGCGTGGTCGGCCAGCACCTTGCCGCCATAGAGGCCCTGCTCCTCGCCCGACAGCACCGCGAACACCAGGGTGGCCGGGAATTTGTGCTTGGACAGCACCCGCGCCGCCTCGATCACCGCCGCCACGCCCGAGCCGTCGTCATTGGCGCCCGGCGCGTCGCTGGTGAAGTCCATGACGTCGGTGACGCGGCTGTCGATATGGCCGGCGATGATGATCACGCGGCTTGGGTCGGTGGTCCCCTTCTGGACGGCCAGCACGTCCTCGACCACGACGCCGTTAGGCGCGCGCTTGCCGGTGAAGGTCTGGGACGGCGTCTCCAGGGTCAGGCAACCGCCGCAGTCCTTGGAAATCGCCTCGAAGCGCGCCTTGGTCCAGCGGCGGGCCGCGCCGATGCCGCGCTTGTCGGAGGTCACGTCCGACAGGGTGTGCCGCGTGCCAAAGCCGACCAGCGCGCGGATCGTGCCTTCCAACGCCTTGGGATCGACGTCGGCGGCGATGGCGCGCAGCGTCGGCTGGTCGTTGCTGGGCGCCGGGGTCTCGGCGTGGGAGACGCCAGCGACCATCAGGCCGGCGGCGAGGATCAGGGGCAGGCGCATACGGGCTCCGAAACAGCGGCGGTCGGACGTTGCCGTCCCCGCCGCTTCGGAACAACCCCTATCGCGCGCTGGCCTGCTTCGCCGCGATGAACGCCACCCGATCCAGCACTTCGGGTCCGGCCGCCGGTCCAGCCTGGTAGGCGAAGGCCTCCGCCGTGATCGGCTTGCCGCTGATCCGGTCGACCATGATCGGTTCGGCGGCCAGGCCCGTGTCGCGGTCGACGAGCTGGCCGCACACGCCCTCCGGGGCGAGCTGGCGGTTGCCGAAGGCCAGCATCGCCGTCAGCACCGGCGCGAAGTCGCGGCCCCGGTCCGTCAGTCGATATTCGTAGCGCGGCGGCCGCTCATTATAGGCGTGCTTCTCCAGAAACCCGCTTTCGACAAGGCCGGCCAGCCGTTTCGTCAGAATGTTGGGCGCGACCCCCAGGCTCTTCTCGAACTGGTCGAAGCGCGTCAGGCCCTGAAACGCGTCGCGCAGGATCAGCAGGGTCCAGTAGTCGCCCACCCGCTCCAGCGTGCGGCCGACCGGACATTGGGTCGAAGGGCGTTCAGATTTGCTCATGACAAAAGATGTGGGCCGTCACTTGCGAAAAGCAAGTTACCCCATAGCTAGAGGACACGCCGGACCGCTGGGGCCTCGGCCAACCCTTTCAGGAACCACACCATGAGCGACAACACCAGCCAAGGCGCCGCCCTGATCACCGGCGCGTCCACCGGCATCGGCGCGGTCTACGCCGATCGCCTGGCCAAGCGCGGCCACGACCTGATCCTGGTGGCCCGCGACGAGGCCCGCCTGAACGTCCTGGCCGATCGTCTGCGCGCCGAGACCGGCGTCAAGGTCGAGGTCCTCAAGGCGGACCTGACCGACAAGGCCGATCTAAAGAGGGTCGAGCAGCGCCTGGCGACCGATGCCGCGATCACCGTCCTGGTCAACAACGCTGGCGTGGCGGGCTCCAATGACTTCGTGGCCAACGATCCCGACGCCTTCGAAAGGATGATCCAACTCAACGTCGTCGCCGTGACCCGCCTGGCGGCCGCGGCGGCGCGCAACTTCGTGCCGCGCGACAGGGGCGCGATCGTCAACCTGGCTTCGGTGGTCGGGCTGATCCCGGAGTTGGGCATGCCGGTCTATGGCGCGACCAAGGCCTTCGTCACGTACCTGACCCAGGGTCTGCGCGCGCAGTTCGCCCAGTCGGCCGTCCGCCTTCAGGCCGTGCTGCCCGGCGCCACGCGCACCGAGATCTGGGAGCGTTCGGGCTCGGACATCAACGCCATCGATCCGAATACGCTCATGGAGGTCGACGACCTGGTCGACGCGGCGCTCGCCGGCTTCGATCAAGGTGAGTTGGTGACGATCCCGTCCCTGCCCGATCCGGCCGACTGGAACGCCGCCCTGGCCGCCAAGGCCAAGCTCTATCCCAATCTTTCGCGCAACACGCCGGCGGCGCGGTTCAAGGCCGTCTAGAGCATTTTCCGATAAGTGTGAAACGGTTATCGGATCGAAAAATGCTCTAAACTTTTGATTTAGAGCCCTTTTTATCCGATCTGATTGGATCAATCAGATCGGAAAGGGCTCTAATCGCGCGCAAACTCGCCGGCGCGGCGCTCACTCCCGCGCCGGCGGGTCCGCCCTGGAGGGCCGCCATCGGGTTGATGCGGGCCGATGGAAGCCCTCCTGGAACCAAAGCTAGCTGAGCACCATCACCACGACGCGGCGGTTCTGAGCCCGGCCCTCGCGCGTGTTGTTCGGCGCCACGGGGGCGTCCTGGCCATAGGAGATCGTGGCCATGCGGTTCAGCGCCACGCCGTGCATGCTGAGATACTTGCGCACCGCCTCGGCGCGCTTGCCGCCCAGCTCGTCGTTATAGGCCTTGCCGCCCTTGTTGTCGGTGTGGCCCTGGATCTCCAGGTAGACGTTCTTGTTGTCGGCCTTCAGCTTCTCGGCGAATTCGCCCAGACGCTGTTCGGCTTCCGGCGACAGGGTGGAGGCGTTGGTCGGGAACTTCACCGAGTCGTCGCTGAGCACCAGGGCGTACTGGAACTTGCCCTCGGCCAGCTTGCCGGCGGCGGTGGCGCGATCGAGCGCGTCCTTCGCCGTCTTGTCCAGCTCACCCAGCTGCTGTTGCTGCTGGCCGATCTGGGTGTCGTGCGCGCTGACCCGCGCATCGACCTGACCAACCTGCTTGTTGACATAGCTCTTGGTCGCGCACCCGCTGACCGAGAGGCCGCCCATCACCAGGGCGGCGGCGACCATCATGGTCTTCGTGTTGGCTATCATGTTTGTCTCGTCCGTCGTGAAAGCGAGACGTCCTGCAACGCTCGCCGTTGCAAATCGGACAGCCGAACTTGTCCAAAGATAGGCGCGATTCCGGCGCTTCGCGGCCAAGCCATGGCCTTGATGCAGCAGAGAAATATGTGACTTCTATTTAGCGCGCGAGCGCGGCGGCGGGACTTTGGTTCCGTGAAAAATTTTCTTCGTTGGCGACCTCGGACAGCCAGTCCTGGAAGGCGCGCAGGGCCGGACTCGGGGCCTTGGACTTCAGCCAGGTCAGCCAGTAGCGGCCCGCGCTGACCTCTGCGGCGAACGGCCGGACGAGGCGTCCTTGTTGCAAATCGCGCGCGAACATCATCGGCGGCGCCAGGGCCACGCCTATCCCCTGCATCGCCGCCTCGACCATCACCCAGGAGCTGTCGAAGACGGGGCCTCGGATCGGCGGCGGCGACAGGCCGGCGGCGGCGAACCAGTCGGGCCAGTCCGCCGCGCGATAGCTGCGCAGCAGGGTCTCGCGGAACAGGGCCGCCGGCTCCTCCAGCCGCTCGGCGATGGCGGGCGCGCACAGCGGGCTCATCGGTGCCTCGAACAGCGGCGCGGCCTCGGTGCCGTGCCAGGCCCCGTCGCCGAAGCGCACCGCGCAATCCAACCCCTCTCCCGCCAGGTCCGTGCGGTTGTTGTTGGTGAAGAGCCGCAGATCGACGAACGGGTGGGCGGCGCGAAATCGGGGAAGGCGCGGCAACAGCCAACCGACCGCGAAGGTGCCCACCACCCCGACGCTCAGCACCTCCATGACCCGACCGCCCTCGAAACGGGCCAGCACGTCGCCTAGCACGTCGAACGACTCCCGGACCGACGGCAGCAAGGCCAGGCCTTCGTCGGTCAGGGCCAATCCCCGGGGCAACCGACGAAACAGCGGCGCGCCTAGCCGCGCCTCCAGCCCCTTCACCTGATGGCTGACGGCGGCCTGGGTCACGCACAGTTCGATGGCGGCGCGCGTGAACGACAGATGGCGGGCCGAGGCCTCGAAGGCGCGCAGGGCGTTCAGGGGCAGTTGAGCGCGGCTCATGATGGAGACCCAAATTCAGCTAGGGGCTCGGCCAAGGTATCGTCGTTTGCGGCCAAGGCCAGTCCCCGGCAGGTTTCGCGAGCAAGGAGACCCCGTATGCTCGATCGCAGAACCCTTTTGGCGGCCCTGGCGGCCGCGCCCGCCGCCCTGCCCGTCCTCTCGCGCGCGGCGCCGCTCGCGGATTCCCTTAGCCTACGTATTAACGCCCTGGAAAAGCGCGGCGGCGGCCGGCTGGGGGTGGCGGTGCTGGACACCCAGGACGGACGCCGCTTCGCCGCGCGGGGCGACGAGCGCTTCCTGATGTGCAGCACCTTCAAGATGCTGCTGGCGGGCCTCGTGCTGCGCCGGGTCGACCAGAAGCGCGAACGGCTGGACCGCCGCGTCCAATATGGCCCCGAGGTCCTGGTCGACTACTCGCCGGAGACCAAGAAGCACGTCGGCCCCGGCATGACGATCGCCAACCTGTGCCAGGCCGTGATCACGCTCAGCGACAACACGGCCGCCAACCTGCTGCTGGACGCCGTGGACGGTCCGGTCAGCGTCACGCGCTTCGCCCGCGCCCTGGGCGACCCCGTCACGCGCCTGGACCGCATCGAGCCCGCGCTGAACACCGCGGCCAGACCCGGCGACCTACGCGACACGACCAGCCCCAAGGCGATGCTGGAAACGCTGCGGACCTTGACGGTCGGCGACGCGCTGACGGCTGAGTCGCGCGCGCGGCTGGTCGGCTGGCTGGTCGCCAACCAGACCGGCGACGCCCGGCTGCGGGCCGGCCTGCCCAAGACCTGGAAGATCGGCGACAAGACCGGCAGCGACGGCCGCCACACCGCCAACGACATCGCCGTGATCTGGCCGCCCGGGCGCGCGCCGCTTCTGATCACGACCTACCTGACCGGCGCCAAGCTCGACGACGACGGGCGCGACGCCGTGCTGGCCGACGTGGCGCGGGCGGTTGTGACGGCGGGGTTTGGGGCGTAACGGCGAAAAGTTATCCACAGGGCCGGAATGAGGGGTCGCGCCGGACGCGCCGAGCGCCCCATCACCCGATCCGCGTCGCGGGGCGCCTTCTCCGCAAGGACAGGGACGCTTCCAATCCCGTACTTTTCAGATCATAGCCATTTCAAAACAATCACTTATATAAAAACACACATTTCTTATCCCCGCTCCCCGACGCGGCCTCATGCTCTACGTCCATGAGCCAGATCCAATCTTCCAGCGCCCGGTCCCCCAGCGCCTGGTGCGCCGCCCTCCAGGCCCGGATGATGGCCGCTCTCGACGCGGCATGGGCCGTGATCGAGGCCGGCGATGATCCCGTCGCCATCGCCAAGGCCCGCGACACGGCGCGGCTATGCGGCCAAATGGCGGCGGCGGTCCGCAAGGTGGCGGCGCTGGTCCCGGCGGCGAAGGCGCCGATCACCCGGCCCGTCAGCCTGATTGACGAGGTCCTGGACGACGTGGAAAAGGCGGTCACCGCCGCGGGCAAGCCGCCCGCGGCCCAGGCCGTGGCGATGCGCGCGGCCCTGGCGAAGCTGGGGCGCTAAAGCGTGATAGCCGAAAGTGTAAGCGGTTTCGGCGGTTATCACGCTCTAAATGTTTGATTTAGAGCCTGTTTATCTCGTTTAGATGGTTCCATCTAAACGAGACAGGTCTAGGCGCCCACCACCCGTCCCTGCAGCCACAAGATCGCCGGATAGGCGCAGAGCCAGGTCCAGAAGAAGCGGTTCAGGCCAAACAGGCAGGCATTGGCCAGGTGGAACGCCGCCGCCACGACCAGGCCGGCGATCAGGGCGGGTCGCCAGAGCAGGGTCAGCGGAAAGGCCAGCTCGAACGCCATCACCGCCCACGACATGACCAGCAGCACCCGAGGGCGCTGGGCCCAGGCTCGCAGGCCCTCGCTGACGGGATAGGCCGAGAACCGGAACACGTCCGACAGCGCCCGGCCCGACCGCCAGTCGGGATTGACGACCTTCACCGCGCCGGAGACGAAATAGGACAGCATCAGCTGCGCGCCCAGATAGCCGAAGAACAGCTCCTGCAAGGGCCGGCTGGGCATCAGTTCGGCCAGGGCCAGGCTCCACAGGACGAGCAGGCCCATGCGGTCGCTGCCGCCGTTATAAGGGCCCTGGAAGCGTTGCAGGATCAGCAGCGATAGCCCGGCCATCCCCACCAGCGGCCAGGGCCGCGCGACGCCGGCCAGCACCAGCAGGCACAGCGCGATCCGCGCCGCGAACAGCATCCGCTCGTCGCGAAAACCCCGCAGGTGCTCCAGACTCTGTTGCAGCAGGGCCAGGGCCAGCATCAGCTCGGTGAGGCGCGCGGCGCCGGTCAGGGTGATCACCGCAAGGTCTCCAGCCGGCGCGGCGCGGCCTGGAACAGCACCTCGCGCTCGATCGTCTCGCCCTGGCGGCTGACGAAGGCCAGGCGGAAGGCCAGCCAACCGGCCGCGTCATCGGGCAGGTCGACGGCGAGCCGGCGGAAGATCTCATCCTCGCTGTGGGCCGTGGGCTGATCGACCAGGCGCTCGGCGCAGGCGGTGACGAACAGGCTCTGGTTCCAGCGCGGGTTCCAGAAAAGCCGCGTCAGCATCGTCAGGATCGAGACGCGCGCGGGACGCGGCCGGAACTCGGTCCAGGCGGCCGGCGCGGTCGTCGCGGTTTCGCTCAGGGCGTATTCGACACGCGGCGACGGCGCGATCACGTCGAAGAAGTTCCACGACGGGATCAGGGCCGGCGCCAGGAGTCGCAGCGGGTTGTTCATCAACCGCCTTCTTCGTCCACATAGATCACGACGGGTTTGCCGCGCGACAGCGGCTCCCAGCCCGCCTCGATGGCGGCGGAAATCGCCGTGGAGACCTGGCGGGCCGGGATCTGCGAGGGCTTCAGCGGCGGAGCGCTGAACTTGGGCTTGGGGCCGGGCGGAAACTCGATCAGCGCCTCGCGCTGGCCTTCCTTGTGGCGGACGGCCAGCACCTTGCCGTGGCGCTCGGAGGGGTCGTAGGACCATTGCGGCAGGCGATGCAGCCGCCAGACATAGGGGTCTCCGTCGACCTCGATGTCGAACTCGACGATCAGTTTGGTGGTTTTGGCCATGCGGGGAGATACCGCGAAGGGGGGTGAGGGAAAAGCCTCCCCCTTCTCCCCTTGCGGGAGAAGGTGTCGCTGAAAGCGACGGATGAGGGGTCGCTCATACGAAAACCGCCGCGACCAGCGGAAAGGCCCGTCGCGGCGGATATTATCCTCACCCCCTCACCCGACCCCGGCTTTCGCCGGGGCACCCTCTCCCGCAAGGGGAGAGGGGCTTTGAACACCTACTGCAGCACCGCCTTGCCGAACGATAGCTGCCCGTCCGTGACCCCGACGGCGATCACGCCGCCGTCCTCGATCTCGCCGGCCAGCAGCTTGCGCGCGATCGGGTCGACCAGTTCCTTCTGGATCACGCGCTTGAGCGGGCGCGCCCCGTAGACCGGGTCGTAGCCCTTGTCGGCGATCCAGTTCAGGGCCTCGGCGTCCAGCGCCAGGGCCATGCGGCGGTCGGCCAGCAGCTTGTCGACGCGCTGCAGCTGGATCTTGACGATGTCGCCCATGTTGGCGCGGTTCAGGCGCTTGAACAGGATGATCTCGTCGATCCGGTTGAGGAACTCGGGGCGGAAGTGGCCGCGCACCGTGTTCATCACCAGCGGCCGGACGGCTTCCACATCCTCGCCTTCTTCCTGGTTGGCCAGGAATTCGGCGCCGAGGTTGCTGGTCATGATGATCAGCGTGTTGCGGAAGTCGACCGTGCGGCCCTGGCCGTCGGTCAGGCGGCCATCGTCCAGCACCTGCAAGAGCACGTTGAAGACGTCCGGGTGGGCCTTCTCGATCTCGTCGAACAGCACGACCTGGTACGGACGTCGACGGACGGCCTCGGTCAGCGCCCCGCCCTCGTCATAGCCGACATAGCCGGGAGGCGCGCCGATCAGGCGGCTGACCGAGTGCTTTTCCATGTACTCCGACATGTCCATCCGGGTGATGGCGTGCTCGTCGGCGAACAGGAACTCGGCCAGGCTCTTGGTCAGCTCGGTCTTGCCCACGCCCGTCGGGCCCAGGAACAGGAACGAACCGATCGGGCGCGACGGATCCTGCAGGCCGGCGCGGGCGCGGCGGACGGCGTCGGACACGGCCTGCAAGGCCTCGTCCTGGCCCACCACGCGACCGCGCAGTTCGTCCTCCATCTTCAAGAGCTTCTCGCGCTCGCCCTCCAGCATCTTCTCGACCGGGACCCCGGTCCAGCGGCTGACCACGGCGGCGATCTGCTCGGCGTCGACGACTTCCGGCGTCAGGGCCGAACCCTCGCCGGCCTCGGCGTCGGCCAGACGCTTTTCCAGGGCCGGGATCTCGCCGTACTGGATCTGGCCGGCGCGGGCGAAGTCGCCGGCGCGCTGGGCGTTGGCGAGGTCGGCGCGCAGGCGGTCGAGGGCTTCGCGGGCTTGCGCCGCGCCGCCGACCTTCTCCTTCTCGGCCTTCCACTTGGCGGTCATCTCGTCGCTGCGGAACTGCAGGTCGTCGATCTCGACCTCCAGGTTCTCCAGGCGCTGCTTGGAGGCGGCGTCGGTTTCCTTGGCCAGCGCCTCGCGCTCGATCTTCAACTGCACCAGACGGCGGTCGATCTCGTCCAGCTCCTCGGGCTTGCTATCGATCGCCATCCGCACGCGGCTGGAGGCCTCGTCCACGAGGTCGATGGCCTTGTCCGGCAGGAAGCGGTCGGCGATGTAGCGGTTGCTCAGGGTCGCGGCGGCGACGATGGCGCTGTCGCTGATCCGGACGCCGTGGTGGACCTCGTACTTCTCCTTCAGGCCGCGCAGGATCGAGATGGTGTCCTCGACCGTCGGCTCCTGCACGAACACCGGCTGGAAACGACGGGCCAGGGCCGCGTCCTTCTCAACGTGCTTGCGGTACTCGTCCAGCGTGGTGGCGCCGACGCAGTGCAGCTCGCCGCGCGCCAGGGCGGGCTTGAGCAGGTTGGAGGCGTCCATGGCGCCGTCGGACTTCCCGGCCCCGACCAGGGTGTGCATCTCGTCGATGAACAGGATGATCGAGCCCTCGGCGGCCGTGACCTCGCCCAGGACCGCCTTCAGGCGCTCCTCGAACTCGCCGCGATACTTCGCGCCGGCGATCAGGCTGCCCATGTCCAGCGACAGCAGGCGCTTGTCCTTCAGGCTTTCGGGAACGTCGCCATTGATGATGCGCAGGGCCAGGCCCTCGACGATGGCGGTCTTGCCGACGCCGGGCTCGCCGATCAGGACGGGGTTGTTCTTGGTGCGGCGCGACAGGACCTGGATCGTGCGGCGGATTTCCTCGTCGCGGCCGATCACCGGGTCCAGCTTGCCGTCCTTGGCGGCGGCGGTCAGGTCGCGGGCGTAGCGCTTCAGCGCCTCATAGCCCTCCTCGGCGTTGGCGCTGTCGGCGGTGCGGCCCTTGCGCATGGCGGTCGCGGCGTCTTCCAGCCCCTTGGGCGAGACCCCGGCCTCCTTGAAGAGCTTCGCCGCCTCCGCGCCTTCCTTGGCGATGGCGATCAGCAGGCGTTCGGTGGTGACGAAGGCGTCGCCGGCCGCCTTGGCGCTCTTTTCGGCCTCGGCGAACACGCGGGCCGTGTCGGGCTTCATGTAGAGCTGACCGCCCGCGCCATCGACGCGCGGGGTCTTGGTAAGCAGCGTCTCGACGCCGCCGTCCAGCTGGTCCGGACGACCGCCGGCGCTCTGGACCAGGGCGCGGGAAAGCCCGTCCTTCTCCTCGAGCAGGACCTTGAGCAGGTGTTCGGGCGCGAATTGCTGATGGCCCCGCGCGAGGGCCAGGCTCTGGGCCGATTGGATCGCTTGCTTGGCGCGATCCGAATAGAGATCGATATTCATGATGTCCCCTTCCTAGGCGGATCTGGGCGCGCTGCCTTGAGCAAGCACAACGCGCTCCGACGGGGCATTTAGGTGTGGCCGATCCGCCACACAAGGGCCTACCAGCCGCGACTGGCCAGATAACGTTCCAGCTCGGAAATCCGCATGGCGTCCGACGGGTGGGTGGAGCTCAGCTCCCCGCCCGAGGCATGGCCCTGACCCGCGTCCAGCGCCTGCATCTTGCGCCAGAGCTGCACGGCTTCGCGCGGGCGATAGCCGGCGCGCTGCATGAAATCGACGCCCAGGCGATCGGCCTCCAGCTCCTGCTTGCGCGAGAAAGGCAGCAGCACCCCGTACTTCGCCGCCTGATCGCCGTGGTCCTTCAAGAGCTTGCCAAAATCGCTGCCGCCCGCCGCCGCGCCGGCGATCCCCAGCAGGATCTTGGACGTCGTTTCCTGAGAGGCCCGCTCGGCGGCGTGGTGGGCGACGACGTGGCCGGCCTCGTGACCGATCACGGCGGCCAGCTGGTCGTCGTTGTCGACCATGTCCAGCAGCCCCACCGTCACGCCGACATGGCCGCCGGGCAGCACGAAGGCGTTAGGGCTCTCGTCCAGGAACACCGCGTAGTCCCACGGCCGATCCCCCAGACCCGCCGCCGTGATCACCCTCTGGCCAACGGCGCGCACCCGGGCGTTCCGGCGCGGCTCCTTGGAGGTGTAGGTGGTGCGCAGCGTATCGGCCCAGGCCTTTTCGCCATCGGCCGCCAGGTTCTCGTCCTTGACGATCAGCAGCTGGTCTCGACCCAGATCGGCGTTGTACGCGCAGCCGCCCAGCACCGTCGTGGCGGCGAGCAGCAGCGGCAGGATCGGACGGCGAAGAACAACCATGGGCTCGGCGCTGTGCTCCAAACTCGACAATGTCGTTATCGGCGGCGGCGGCGCGGGGCGCAACCGCCCCGCCCCTCCCCCGCCCTTGGGGTCGGCTAGAAGGATCGCGCGCAGCCAACGGCCATGGTGACGCTCGTCTCTCCTAGAGGGCCGTTATTCTTGACGCTCCCGACCGGCTTGCAGCCGTCCTTGGGCGGGCGGGTCAGATAGGGCCTGACGTCTCGCGCCCCGCGACCGCCAAGCTGGAGGTTCGGTCCGACGCCCGCCCCGCCGGTTCCCTGGGCCAGGCGCTCCTCGCAGCGCTCGCGTTCGTCACGCGGCAGGCGCTCGAGATCGGCCAGCCGACAGCCGCCCAGACCACGCGGTAGGTCCGGACATCGGCGTTGACCCGGT
>NZ_SZWJ01000094.1:0-16318 GCF_012184455.1 Caulobacter sp. SSI4214
CCGCAAGGTCACGGTCCGGCGTCAGGAAGGCTACGACCACAGCTACTTCTTCATGACCACCTTCATCGGCGACCACGTGGCCTGGCACGCGGGCAAGGGCTTGAAGGCCTAGGGGCGGCGGGCCTTGCGCGGCGGAGCGGTTCGACGGCCAAGACGCGGACCAGAACGGCAATAGGGTGGGGATGCGAAATCAAGATGTCCGGCTATCGCCTGAAGACTCCCCCTTCGGCGTAACGCGTTTGTCGGGGCGGTCTTCCCGAACGCCAAGACTGATCGATGGCCTTGGTCGGGCGGTGACCTATCTGCGCGTCTCGATCACGGACCGCTGCGACCTGCGCTGCACCTACTGCATGGCCGAGCACATGACCTTCCTGCCGAGGTCGGAGGTTCTGGACATCGAGGAGCTGGATCGGGTCGCCTCGACCTTCATCGATCTGGGCGTGCGCAAGCTGCGGCTCACGGGCGGCGAGCCGCTGGTGAGGCGCGGCGCCATGGACCTGGTCGAGCGCCTCTCGCGACATCTGTCCAGCGGCGATCTGGACGAACTGACCTTGACGACGAACGGCACCCAACTGGCCCGTTTCGCGTCAGACCTGGCCCGTTTCGGCGTCAAGAGGATCAACGTGTCCCTGGATACGCTAAGGCCAGACCTCTTTCGGCGACTGACGCGCGGCGGCGACCTTTCCAAGGTGCTGGCGGGCGTCGACGCGGCCTTGGCCTGTGGTCTGCGGGTCAAGATCAACACCGTGGCGCTCAAGCGCGACAACGCCGAGGAGCTGCCGCGTCTGATCCAGTGGGCCCATGGCCTGGGCGCGGACATCACGCTGATCGAGGCCATGCCGCTGGGCGAGGTGGACGTCAGCCGCGTGGATCAGCATCTGTCCTTGGGAGATGTGCGAGACAATCTCGCGTCCTTCTGGACCCTGACGGATCTGGATTACGCCACGGGCGGTCCCGCGCGCTATGTTCGGGTCGAGGAAACCGGCGGCCGACTGGGTCTGATCACGCCGCTCAGCCACAATTTCTGCGGGGACTGCAACCGCGTGCGCCTAACGTGCACGGGCGTCCTGCACACGTGCCTGGGCCGGGAAGACGCAAGCGACCTCAGGGCGGTGCTGCGAACGAGCGAGGGCGATCGGGCGCTGCGCGAGGCGATCCTCGAGGCCATCGGCGCCAAGGCTCTGGGTCACGCGTTCCAGATCGCCGACCGAAAGCCCGCCCTCGCGCGGCACATGTCCGTGACGGGCGGCTGACGCCCTCTTCACGCACACCTCCGCGCCGCCAGGGTGCGACATTCTCACGCTTTGAGAGCGGTCTGAAATCGAACTACCAAATAGCGTCGTTATGTGGAGTACCCGATGCCTCTGGACATCCCGCCGCCCGTCGACGCGGTGGTCGTGACAGCCGCGCGTTTACCGGCGCCGCTCGCGGACGCCGCGTTCTCGATCGCGCGGGTTGATGGCGAAGATCTGGCCAGGGCGTCCCGCGTTGACGAAGCGATCACCGCCACGCCCGGCGTGTCGCTGTTCCGGCGCACCTCCAGTCTCTCGGCCAATCCCACGACTCAGGGCGTCAGCCTGCGTGGCATCGCGCCGTCTGGCGCCGGTCGCGCGCTGGTCTTGCTGGACGGCGTTCCTCTAAACGATCCGTTCGGCGGCTGGGTGATCTGGTCGCAGCTGGCCCCGTCCGCCGTTTCGGGCGCCGATATCGTCCGGGGCGCGGGCGCGGGGCCCTATGGCGCGGGGGCGCTCACGGGCGTCATCAGCCTCCGCGAACGCGACGCCGGCGGAGCGTTCGAACTGGCGCGGGCGCAACGCGGCGAGGTCGATGCTTCTGGCGACGGCGTGGTCAAGCTGGGTCAGGCTCAGGTGTATGGCGCGCTGTCTTTTCAGGACTCCGATGGGTACACGCCGGTGCGAGGCCCCGCTCGGGGCGCGGCCGACACCAAGACCTCCCTGACGACAAGAAGCGCTTCCGTGCGCGTCGACGCGCCCACCGGGCTGGGAACCCTGTCGGTCCGCGCCAGCACGTTCGACGACAAGCGCGGCGCGGGTTTGGCTGGGGCCAACGCCAACGCTTCGGGCGATATTCTAAGCGCCACCCTGGTCCAGGCTCCGCGAGGCCGTCGTCCGGGCTGGCGGCTGCAGGTCTGGCGTCAGAGCAGCGATCTTTTCAACAGCTCGGTGGCGGTGGCCGCCAATCGCGCCTCGACGACGCCCGCTAACAGCCAGGACAGGACGCCGGCCGTCGGCGAGGGCGCCAATCTGGCTATCCGACTTCAGTCCGGCGCTCTGCAATGGGAAGTCGGGGCTGACGCGCGACGCAACAAGGGCGAGGAGCGCGAGCGGTTTCGCTATCTGAATGGCGCTTACAACAGTCAGCGCACGGCGGGCGGCGAGACCTCCGTGGCCGGGGTCTATGTCGACGGCGCCTGGCAGGCGGGAACATGGCTCGTGGCCGGCGGGCTGCGCGCCGATCACTGGGAGAGCCGAGGCGGCTACCGCGTCGAGCGGTCGCTGATCACCGGCGCGCTTCTCCTCAACGAGACGCCCGCCGATCGGCAAGGCGACTTGATGAGTTTCCGTCTGGGCGCGCGCAAGACGCTGGAGGGCGGCGCGACCTTGCGGGCCGCCGCCTACAGCGGATTTCGGCCTCCGACCCTCAACGAACTCCACCGGCCCTTTCGGGTCGGCAACGATGTGACCGAGTCCAATCCAAGCCTGAAGCCCGAGGCGCTGAAGGGCCTTGAACTCGGCTTTGGGCGCGACGGCGCGACGGGCCGAGGCGAGGTGACGGTGTTTTGGAACCGCATCGAGGATGCGATCGCCAATGTCACGATCGGCGTTGGACCGGGGACCTTCCCCCGCGCGGGCTTCATTCCCGCCGGTGGGGTCCTGCGCCAGCGCCTCAACATATCGGCCATCGAGGCTGTCGGGGTGGAGGGGCAAGCTCGGCGCGAAGTGGCCGGCGTTGTCTTGAGGGCGGCTTTCGCGGTCACCGACGCCCGGGTCGTGGGCGCTGGCCTGGCGCCTCAGCTGGAAGGAAAGCGTCCGGCGCAGGCGCCGATCTGGAGCGCCACGGCGGGCCTTACCGCGCCGCTCGCCGCCAAGCTCTCCTTGGACATGGACGTCACCTACGAAGGCAAACGGTTCGAGGACGATCTCAATAGCAGGATCCTGTCGCCGGCCGCCAAGATCGACGCCCGCCTGGAATGGCGGCCCACGCCTCATGCGCGGATCTATCTAGCGGCCGATAATTTGTTGGATAAGAATGTCGAGGTTTCGCGCACGGTGGATGGCATAGCTGGCCTCGACGCGCCGCGAACCGTGCGACTGGGAATCGGATACTCATATTAGGGAGAGGCGCGGGGCTAGAATTCACTAAAGATTGAAAATATAAAGCATACCACTATTTCGATTTGAACTTTATATTAATTTTGTAATTTTTAGATGATCCAAATTTTTGAATTTTGTTTCACATTGTATTTACCTTATGCATTATTTCTAGAAAATAGATTCTACATCAATATAAATTCATAGTTGTGAGTGCTTGATTCGTGCAATCCATGGTGCGCGAAGCTAGCTTTAGGGTCTCCTTTACTCTTTTGGAAATTTAGACTTTTCCGGCTTTATTCTTGTCTGCGGCAAAATGCCACCGAAGGGGGGTATTGTGGTTGCGGGCCACGGCGTTACGACTGAGGTGAAGTAAAACTGTACTGGCGTAGATCAGAAAAAACCGATCTAGGGAAACGCTCATGAGAAACGGAACCTTTTCACGTCTGGCCTTGGCCCTGGCGTTTTCAGCCGCCACTGCATCCGCCGCGTTCGCGAATGATGAGCTTCAGGCGCTGCAAAAAGACGCCAACCAGTGGGTGATGCCGCTGGGGAACTATTCAGGCACGCGCTACAGCGAGCTGGCTCAAATCAACAAGGACAACGTCAAGGACCTGCGCGTCGCCTGGAGCTTCTCCACGGGCGTGCTGCGCGGGCACGAGGGCGGCCCGCTGGTCATCGGCAATATGATGTACGTACACTCGCCGTTCCCGAACAAGGTCTTCGCGCTCGACCTCTCTCGTAACGGCGCCATCGCCTGGAGTTACGAGCCCAAGCAGGACAACAAGACGATCGCGGTGATGTGCTGCGACACCGTCAACCGCGGCGTCGCCTACGCCGATGGCAAGATCTTCCTTCATCAAGCCGACACGACCCTGGTGGCGCTCGACGCCAAGACCGGCGCTGTCGTCTGGTCGGTGAAGAACGGCGATCCCAACAAGGGCGAGACCGGCACCGCCGCGCCTTTCGTCGTGGGCGACAAGGTTCTGATCGGCAACAGCGGCGGCGAGTTCGGCGTCCGCGGCCACATGACGGCCTACGACCTCAAGACCGGCAAGCTGATCTGGCGCGCCTATTCGTCGGGCCCCGACGCCGACACCCTGATCGATCCGGTCAAGACCACGTCGATGGGCAAGCCGGTCGGCAAGGACTCCGGCATGGCCGGCTGGAAGGGCGACCAGTGGAAGCTCGGCGGCGGCACGACCTGGGGCTGGACCAGCTATGACCCCAAGACCAACCTGATCTACTACGGTTCGGGCAACCCTGGCGCCTGGAACCCGGTGCAACGCCCCGGCGACAACCGCTGGTCGATGTCGATCTTCGCGCGCGACGCCAACACCGGCAAGGCCAAGTGGATCTATCAAATGACGCCCCACGACGAGTGGGACTACGACGGCGTCAACGAAATGATCCTGGTCGACAAGCCCATCAAGGGCAAGACGCGCAACCTCCTGGTCCACTTCGACCGCAATGGTTTCGCCTACACGCTCGATCGCGTGACCGGCGAGCTGATCAGCGGCGAGAAGTTCGATCCCGCCGTCAATTGGGCCTCGTCCATCGACATCAAGACCGGCCTGCCGCAACGCGTCGCCAAGTACTCGACCGAGGGGAATGGCGAAGATGTGGTCACCGAGGGCGTGTGCCCCGCCGCGCTTGGCTCGAAGGACCAACAACCGGCCGCCTATAGCCCGAAGACCGGCCTGTTCTACATCCCCGGCAACCATGTCTGCATGAACTACGAGCCGACCAAGGTCGCCTACGTGGCGGGGTCGCCCTATGTGGGCGCCAACCTGACCATGTTCCCGCCGAAGGGCGAGACGAACCTCGGTCGTTTCGCGGCCTTCGACGCCGAAAGCAACAAGGTCGTCTGGGAGGCCAAGGAACCCTTCTCGGTCTGGAGCGGCGCCCTGGCCACGGCCGGCGACATCGTCTTCTACGGCACCATGGAAGGCTATCTGAAGGCGGTCGACGCCAAGACCGGCAAGGAACTTTACAAGTTCAAGACGCCGTCGGGCATCATCGGCAACATCAACACCTATACCTATAACGGCAAGCAGTACGTGGCGGTGCTTTCGGGCGTCGGCGGCTGGGCGGCGATCGGCATGGCCGCGGGCCTGTCGGGCGACCAGGAAGGTCTGGGCGCGGTCGGCGCTTACCGCAGCTTGTCCCAATACACCAACCTGGGCGGCGCCTTGACGGTGTTCGAACTGCCCTAGGTCTCGACCCTTGCCCCGCGTGTCGCGGCTGGCGACGCGCGGGGTCTTCGCGATCCTTGAGAGGTCGCCGTTTGCTTGGTTCTTGTGAAGTTGGGGAGCGTCATGAAGCCTTTTCTGAAGTTGACGGCTAGCGCGGCGACGGCGCTGATTTTCTTGTCGGGAGCCAATCCAAGTTTCGCGCGCGCGCCGCAGGCCGCGGCGACGGGCGACGCGGCGGCGCAGAGCGCGCCCACGGCGTCATGGCCGGAGTTCAGCGGTTACAAGCGGTATCACGGCAACTGTTCGGTGTGTCACGGCTTCGACGGCCTCGGCGGCACCTTCGCGCCGAACCTGACGAAATCCCTCAAGACGCTCGACCACGACGCCTTCATGGAGGTTCTGGTCAACGGTCGTCAGAACGGAAATCTCGCGATGCCCGCGTTCGGCGCCGACCCGAACGTGATGTGTTTCGCCGAAGACATTTACACCTATCTGAAGGCCCGCTCCGACGACAAGCTCGGTCGGGGTCGGCCTTCGCCGCAACCCAAGAAGCCGGCGGATGTCGCCGCGGCGGAAAACGCCTGCTTGGGCCTGTAGCCGTGCCCAAGGTCTCTCGCTTCGCGGCGCTCGGGCTGCTGCTGATGCTGACGACGCCGTCGTTGGTCTCGGCGGCGGATCGGGTCGAGGCGCTCGATCGCACGGCCTTGCGCGTCTGCGCCAGCCCGGGATCCAAGCCGTTCGCCAGCGAAGACGGCGACGGCGTGGAGAACAAGATCGCGGCGCTGTTCGCCAAGGACCTTGGCGTCGAGGTCCAGTATACTTGGTTCCCCAGCGGGATCGGCTTCTATCGCCGGACCCTGAACGCGCGGCGCTGCGACATCGTCATGGGCGCCGCCGTCGGCCTCGAGACCGCCCAGTCGACCATTCCCTACTATCGTTCGAGCTATGTGGTGGTGACGCGGTCGTCCGATAACATTTCGGCGTCCGACCTGAGCGACGCGGCCCTGCGCGGCAAGCGCGTCGGCGTGCAGTCCCTGACGCCGGGCGCCGACCTCGTCCTGGCGGCGGGGCTGATGGATACCGCTCGCGTCTACGACCTCGTCGTCGATGAGCGCCTGGATTCGGTCGGCGAGCGCATGATCAAGGATCTGGCCGACAAGAAGATCGACGCCGTCGTGATCTGGGGTCCGATCGGGGGGTATTTCGCGGGTCTGCGCCCCGGGCAATTCCGCGTGACACGGCTGGCGGCGCGTCCTGGACAGCCGCCCCTCGTCTTTGACATCGGGATGTCCGTGCGCTTCGGCGAGCCGAAATGGAAGCGTCGCGTGGAGCAGTTCATCCGCGCGAACCGCGAGCCCATCGCCCAGATCCTGACCAGCTACAACTTTCCGCTGCTGCCGATCCCGGAGACCAAGCCATGATCTGGCCCCTCATGATCGCCGCCATCGCCGTCGCGGCGCCCGTCTCCAAGCCTCTTCAAGGCAATGGCTATCCGACCGAGGTGTCGGCCGACTACGTCCTGGGCTGCATGGCCGCCAATGGGCAGACGCAGGACATGCTGCGGCGCTGCGCCTGCAGCATCGACACGATCGCGGCGGTCGTGCCGTTCGAGACCTACGAACAGGCCGAGACGATCCTGCGCATGCGCCAGGCCACGGGCCAGGCCGCGAGCCTTTTTCGAGAAACGCCCGCGCTGAAGGACGTGGTCGATCGTCTGCGCGCGGCGCAGGTCGAGGCCGACTTCCGATGCTTTTGAAATCTCGGGCATCCCGCCCATTCTCAATCCTGGAGCGAAGTGAGACCATGAAATTCACGACCGCGATCTTTGGCCTCGCGTCGGCGCGCAAGCTGGGCGTTATCGCGTTGGCGGGCCTGGCGTCAGGTCTTCTGGGCGCGGAAACCGCGGCGGCTCAAGCGGCCGGGGATCCGGTCCAGGGCAAGGCGACGTTCGCCCGCTGCGGCATCTGCCACACCGTCGAGGTCGGCAAGAACAAGATCGGGCCAAGCCTGGCGGGCGTGGTCGGGCGCAAGGCGGGAACGCTCGCCGGCTACAACTACTCCACCGCGATGGCCGGCAGCGGCGTCACGTGGACGCCCGCCGTTCTCGATAAATATCTGACCAAGCCGCAAGATGTCGTCCCGGGCACCAAGATGATCTTCCCCGGCCTGCCCAACGCGGTCGATCGCGCCAATATCATCGCCTATCTCAAGAAGCCGGACGCCGTGAAATGAGGCTTATCGGTTTCGTCGCCGCCGGGCTCTTGTTGATGGCGGGGCCCGCTTGGGCCCAGTCTTCCGCCTCGACCGATGCGGGATGGCCCTGTGACGTCGAGCCGAAGGCCAAGCTTGAGCTGTCCGATTACTGGAAGCCGCCGGTCGCGTCGGGGGCCTGGCGATCGAACGCCGAGGTCGCGTCGCTGGTCTCGGACGTCGCGCCGCGACGGGTCGCGCAGGACGAGGCCGTCGCGCGGCTCTCCGCCCTCGCGACGCGTCCGGCGGCGTTTCGCGGGCTTGTCGCCGCGGGCTTGGTGGAGACGATCGACGCCGAACGGCATTCGATCATCGTGGGCATAAAGCGTTTCAACGCTCGGCAGGCCCTGCTGGCGACGCGCATCGAAAGCAGCTACGCCCAGCTGGAAGCGCCGAAGGGCGCGCCGGTCGAGGCCAGCAAGGCGGCGCTCGAGGAGCAGGCCGAATGGGATACGCGAATCTTCGAGGATCGGCAGAAGATGCTGCCGGTCATTTGTCGGCAACCCGCCGTCCTCGAGGCTCGCCTTGGCGCCTTGATCAGTGCTTTGAAATCCACGCCCAAGCCCTGAAAACGGGGCGGCGTTATGGGGAGGGGCTTGGAAATGCGTAAGATCTTGATCAGCGCTCTGGCTTTGCTGTCGGCCTACAGCTGCGGCCCGAAGCCGTCGTCGCCAGCGGCGCCCGCCTATCTGATCTATGTCACCAACGAGCGTTCGGGCGACGTCAGCATCATCGATCCCGAGACCCGGCGCGAAGTCGGCCGGATGGCCATCGGCAAGCGCCCGCGCGGTTTGGTCATAAGCCCCGACAAGCGCTTCCTCTATGTCGCGGTGAGCGGCTCGCCGATCGGTGGGCCTGGCGTCGACGAGTCCGCCTTGCCGCCCCCCGACAAGGCGGCCGATGGGATCGTGGTCATCAATCTGGCCAGTCGTCAGGTCGTCAAGACCCTGCGCGGCGTCTCCGATCCCGAGCAGATCGCGATCAGCCCGGACGGCGAACGCCTGTATGTCGCGAGCGAGGATTCCGGCAAGCTGCTGGTGATTTCGCGCGGCGGCGAGATCCTGTCCGAGATCGCCGTGGGCGGCGAACCCGAAGGCCTCTCGGTCTCGCCCAAGGGCGACACGATCTTGGCGACGTCCGAGGAGGAGCATACGGTCTCGATCCTTCGCGGGCAGCCCTTGGCGGCCGTGGCGCGGGTCGAGGTCGGCGCGCGGCCGCGCAACGCGGTCTTCGTGAACGATACAAAGGCGGTCGTGCCCGGCGAAAACGACGCCTCCTTGAGCGTGGTGGATCTCGCGGCGGCCAAGCGCCTTCGGACGATCGCCTTGCCCAAGTCCGATCGGCCGATGGGCGTGGTCAAGTGGGACGATCACAGCATTCTGGTCACCACCGGGCGCGGCGGTCGGCTGGTTCGGGTCGACCTGGACGCTTCCGGAGAGTCTGTCGTGGCGTCCGCCGCCGTGGGGCCTCGGCCCTGGGGCTTGGCGGTTTCGCCCGACCGGAAGCTGGCGGTCACCGCCAATGGATCCTCGAATGACATAACGCTGGTGGACCCCGTCACCTTCAAGGTGCTGGGCCATATCGCGGTCGGGAAGGGGCCTTGGGGTGTCGCGGCGGGCTAGGGCGACGACCATGGCGGCCGCTGAGCCGCCCCGGCGGTTCTCGGCGACCGTCGACTCGGAGCCGCTGCGCGTGAGAGCTGGCGAGACGGCGCGCGCTCCGCGTCGCCTGGCCGAGGAAACCGCGATCGCGATCGTTCACAACGCCTCGACCTACGCCGTGATGATGGCGACCCCGGACGATGTCGAGGATTTCGCGATCGGCTTTAGCCTGACCGAAGGCGTGATCTCGTCGCCGGCCGATGTGGAGCGGCTCGAGGTGGTCGAGAGCGCTTTCGGCCTTGAGGCTCGCCTATGGCTCCCCCCTGAACTTCAGAGCCTTCTGACGGCGCGCCGACGTCGGCTGGCCGGCCCGACGGGCTGCGGTTTATGCGGAATTGAAAGCCTCGAGGAGGCCATGCGGCCGCCGAGGCTCGCGCCGACGGGCGATCTTTCCGTCACCGCCGACGACCTCATCGCCGCCATGACGGGGCTCGCGCGGGCTCAGGCGCTGGGCGCGGCGACCCGGGCCGCTCACGCCGCAGCCCTGTGGCGACCCGCCGGCGGCCTGGTCGCCGTGCGTGAGGATGTCGGGCGCCATAACGCCTTGGACAAGCTCGCGGGGGCCTTGGCGCGCGCTGGGGAGACGGCCGAGGGGGTTGTCCTGCTGACCAGTCGGGTCTCGGTGGAGATGGTCCAGAAGGCCGCCGCCATGGGCGCCAATTTCATCGCGGCCGTTTCCGCGCCTACGGCCTTGGCCGTTCGCATGGCCGAGGCGGCCGGCATAACCCTGGCCGCCGTCGTGCGCGAGGACGGCTTCGAGGTCTTCTCCCATCCGCGACGGATTGTCGCGAGTCCCCCGTCCTGGCCTCCAGGCATACTCGAACACCCATCGATCCTAGAAGAAGAGCAGCGGGCTGAACGATGACCGAAGAGCAAAAGGCCGCGAAATCGCAAACGTCTTCCGTGGAAGGGGTCGGGGAGTACGACAAGGCCGCGGGCGGCTGGGGCGCGCTGGCCAGCGTCGCCAGCGTCCTCAATCGGCAGGAGGTGGTCCTGGCCGGGGCGAAAACCCTCCTCCGCGCCAACCAGCCCGAGGGCTTCGACTGTCCAGGGTGCGCTTGGCCCGATCCAAAGCACACGTCGTCCTTCGAGTTCTGCGAGAACGGGGCCAAGGCCGTCGCCTGGGAGTCGACGCCCAAGCGCGTGACGCCGGACTTCTTCGCCCAGCACACCGTTTCCGAGCTGCGGACGTGGAGCGATCACGCGCTGGAGGATTTCGGCCGGCTGACCCACCCGATGGTCTACGACGCCGCGACCGACAAATATGTGCCGATCGACTGGGCGACCGCGTTCGCGCGCATCGGCGAGAATTTGCGCGCGCTCGATGATCCCAACAAGGCCGAGTTCTATGCGTCGGGCCGCGCGTCCAACGAGGCGGCCTTCCTGTTCCAGCTGATGGGGCGGGCCTTTGGGACCAACAATTTCCCCGACTGCTCGAACATGTGCCACGAGCCGACGAGCGTCGCCTTGCCGCCGGTGATCGGCATGGGCAAGGGCTCGGTCAGTCTCGACGATTTCCAGACTTGCGACGCCATTTTCAGTTTCGGGCATAATCCCGGCACCAACCACCCGCGGATGATGAGCACCCTGCGGGAGGCGGCGCGGCGCGGCTGCAAGATCGTCGTGTTCAATCCCTTCAAGGAGCGGGCGCTGGAGCGGTTCACCTCGCCGCAGAGCGTGGTGGAGATGACGACGGGCGGATCGACGCCCATCGCCTCCCACTACTACCAGGTTGGCGTTGGGGGCGACGGCGCGGCCCTTCAGGGGATCATGAAGGCGCTGCTGGAAGCCGATCGGGCGGATATCGCCGGCGGCGGCCCGGGCTTCCTGGATCGCGATTTCATAGCCGAGCACACGCTTGGCTTCGACGCCTTGAGGGCGCACCTGGAAGCCCTGGAATGGTCGGAGATCGAAGCCGTCTCGGCCCTGACGCGAGCCAGGCTTGAAGAGGCCGCGCTGATCTATCGGCGGGCGAAATCGGTGATCGTCTGCTACGGCATGGGGATCACGCAGCATCGCAGCAGTTCCAGCGTGATCCAGCAGATCGCGAATCTTCTGCTGATGCGCGGCAACATCGGGCGCGCCGGGGCCGGCATTTGTCCCGTGCGCGGCCATTCCAACGTCCAAGGCGCCAGAACGGTCGGCGTGGCCGAGAAGCCGTCGGAAGCGCTGCTGGCGTCGATGGATCGCGTCTTTGGGCTAAAATCGCCGCGCGCTCATGGCCATACGGTGGTCGAGATGATCGCGGCCGCCCGGAGCGGCGCCGTCAAGGCGCTGATCAGCCTGGGGGGCAATCTGGCCGCCGCCGCCCCGGATCCGGAAGTCACGCACGCGGCGCTTCAGAAGCTTGATCTGACCGTCAACATCGCCACCAAGCTCAACAGAAGCCACCTGCTTTTCGGCCGCGAGAGCTTTCTGCTGCCCTGCCTGGGGCGCACCGAGTCGGACGTCCAGGCCACGGGCGTTCAAGCCGTCACGGTCGAGGATTCCATGGCGATGGTGCACGCCTCCCGCGGCACGAACACGCCGGCGTCGGAGCATCTCATGTCGGAGCCGGCCATCGTCGCCGGCATCGCCAAGGCCGCCCTGGGTGATCATCCGGTCGATTGGGAGTGGTGCGTCGCCGACTACAGCCGGATCCGGGACTTGATCGAGGCGGTCTTCCCGGTCGACTTCGCTAACTATAACGCCAGGGTTCTCCAGCCGGGCGGCTTCCGTCTGCCTCTGCCGCACGCCGAGCGGAACTGGAAGACCGCGTCGGGCAAGGCGCACTTCGCCGCCTTCAAGGCCGACGGCGAGGACCCCCGGCGCGGCGACCCGTCTGTGCTTCTCCTGAGCTCTATCCGCAGTCACGATCAATATAATACGACGATATATGGAAATAGTGATCGATATCGCGGCGTCTTTTCGCGTCGAGATGTCGTCTTCATGTCTCCCGAAGACCAGAATGCGTTGGGGCTAAAGCAGGGTGACAAGGTTGATATAGTTTCTGCGTTCACGCCGGAGGATGGCGTTGAGCGCTGCGTTTCTGGATTTACAGTGGTTTCGAAAGATATCCCGGCGGGATCCATTGCCGCTTACTATCCCGAGGTCAATCGGGTCATCGTCCTGGAGGACCGAGATCAATTCAGTGGAACACCGGCCTATAAGTCGGCGCCAGTCCGTATCCGGAAGTCTCTATAGGTCTGTAAAAATAAACAGATTTTCGGATTTTTGGTCGTACCGGTTGGTGTGAGTCTATCTTGCAATCCTGGATGCCTGGCCGGTCCATATTACTCAAAGTGGGCTCGAATTTCCCGGTGTGGCAATCTGACACTATCCTCTTAACTGCTCTATTAACCACTATACATCAAACTGAGCCTTCAAATCGTGGTTGGATCTCTTTGAGCGAAGGCTCGGGGTGAAAAGCTCTGTGGGGGGACACATGTCGAAAACGGTCGGCCGAAAGGACAAGGGCTCTTCCTTTTCGGGAGTTGTGTCCGGGGCCGTCATGGCGCTCGGCGTCGGCGTGTGTGTTCTGGTCCCCCTAGCCGCCCGGAAACTCGGGTTCGGCGAACCCTATGGCCTGGCCGCGGCGGCGATCGCCACGGCCGCGCTGCTGGTCGTCGCGCGACGGTTCTCGACGGGTGTCGTGGGCGGCAACGCGTCCTTGGACAAGATCGCGGCGACCCTGATCGAGACCGCTGAAAAAGCGACCGAAGCCGAAATGCTGACCTTGGCGCAGCATAGCCTGGATAAGAACCTGCAGATTCTTCAGACCGCCCTGCGCGAGTGCGGTGAAGCCCGGGTGGTCAATGGCGTCCTGTACTATGGTCAGCGCCGGATCAATGACGACGTCGAGATCGTCGATTCCGTTCGGCAGAGCGCCGGCGGCACGGCGACCGTTTTCCTGGGCGATCTTCGGATCGCCACGAACGTCCTGAAGCCAGACGGGTCTCGCGCGGTGGGCACGCGCCTCACGGCCGAGAAGGTCATCGAGACCGTGCTGAAGCAAGGCAAGGTGTTTCGCGGCGAAGCGGAAATCCTGGGCGAGGCCTATTACACGATCTACGAGCCCATTCTGAGCGACGGGAAAGTGGTCGGCATTCTCTATGTCGGGGTTCGAAAGGCCGAATTCGCGGCTCAGCATGGGGACGACCTGGGTTCGGCCGGCGCCGCCGAAGCGGTGAATCGCGCCCTGCTGGCGCTCCAGCGCTCCGCCAAGACCCAAGCCGACACGGCGCGCGACGCCATCGTGCAGCGCCAGGAGGCCGAGGATCTGCGTCGCCAGCAAGAGGCGCGCCGCCAGGCGGTCGCGGCTGAACAGCGCCTCGTCGTGGAAGGTCTCTCGGCGGCCCTCGAGCGCTTGGCGCGAGGCGACCTGTCGATGCCGATCAAGGCCGTCTTTCCGGCGGAATATGAAAAGCTGCGCAGCGACTACAACACCACCTTGGAGAGCCTGCGTAATCTGATCGCCGAGATATCGGGCGGCGTCGGAAGCCTCAGCGAAGGCGCACGCGACATCAGCAGCGCGGCGGATCAGCTGGCCCATCGCACCGAGCAGCAGGCCGCCAGCCTGGAACAGACCGCGGCGGCGCTGAACGAGATCACCAACACCGTTCGCGCCACGTCGGCGGGCGCGGGTCAAGCCAAGACGGCGGTGGACATCGCTCATGGCGATGTCGAGCGCAGCGGGCAAACCATGATCGAAGCCGTGAACGCCATGGGGCGCATCGAAGCCTCGGCGCGCCAGATGGAACTGATCATCGCCACGATCGACGAGATCGCGTTCCAGACGAACCTTCTCGCGCTGAACGCCGGCGTCGAGGCGGCGCGCGCCGGGGAGTCCGGACGGGGCTTCGCCGTGGTCGCCCAGGAAGTGCGCGCGCTGGCCCAGCGGTCGGCGGGCGCGGCTCGGGAAATCAAGGGTCTGATTTCCAGCTCGAGCCAGCAAGTCTCGCTGGGCGCCGATCTGGTCAATGAAACCGGCGCGGCCCTGGGCAAGGTCGTCGATCAGGTCCGCGAGGTCTCTCGCTTGGTGTCCGAGATCGCCCGGTCGGCCGTTGAACAGACCAGTGGGTTGGACGAGGTGAATATCGCGGTCAATCAGATGGATCGGTTCACGCAGCAGAACGCCGCGATGGTCGAAGAGAGCACCGCGGCGAGCCACTCCATTCGCGCCGAGGCCAGCCGTCTCATGAGCAAGGTCTCGGTCTTCAAGCTATCCGAGGATCATGAGATCGCGTCTTCGGAGGCGGCCTAGAGCCTTATCCGCTCGAACGGAATCATTCGAGTGGAAAAATAACGCTATAAATCAAACATTTAAAGCGTGATAACCGCCGAAACCGTTCACACTTTCGGCTATCACGCTCTAGGCCCATTCCGATGTTCTAAACCTCTGAAGGTTATGCCTATTTGTCTGGTTTCGATGGCCCATCGAAACCAGACTCACCTCTGCAGGAAGTCCGCGACCGAGTTGACGTCCGTCGCGCAATGCCCGCCATACAGGGGCGTCCATTCGGTCTCGACGCCGTGCTCGTGGGCCGCGCGGGCCAGTCGCTCGGTTCCCTCGAAATTGCCGTAGGCGTCGTAGAGGCCGCAGGACAGGTAGAGCTTGGGATAGCGCGGCGTGGCTTTGTCGATCAGCGCCAGCGGGGACACGCGACGCCATTCGGCCTCGTCGGCGACATAGGTTCGCGCGAGGGTTCGCACGCCGAACGCGATCTTCGGGTTCGCGCCGGTGCGGCGCAGGGCGGCGGCCAGGGTCGACAGGCTGGAGAACGGCGAGTCGACATAGACGCCCGGACACAGGGCCGCGACCTTGGCGAACTCGGAAGGGTGCGAAAGGCCGGCCACGAGTACGTTCAGCCCACCCATCGACTCGCCCAGCAGCATCCGTCGCCGGGGCTGGCCGATCCGGGCTTCGATGGCGGGCAACCGGCGCATCACGTCGTCCAGCAGGCCGCTGTCGGCCTTGCCGCCCTTCGGGGTCAGCAGCCAGGTGGGGCCGTAGGACAGGGTGACGACCGTCGGCGCCGTCGCGCCCTGGGCCTGCCAGCGCGCCTGGAGCATGGCGGTGAAATAGGTGTCGTCGTTCCAGACGCCTTCGTTCAGGCCGCGCCCGTGCAAGTGATAGACGATGTCGCCGTTCACGCCGCCGACCGCCCGGTAGACGCAATAGCGCAGCGGCCCGTCGACGCCGCAGGTCTTGGCGGCCGGCTGGAAGACGACCTTCTGTTCGCCGCGCGTGCGGGTCAGTTCGGTCCAGCCGAACCAGAGCAGGGCGACGACCGCGAGCGCGGACAGCAGGTAGCGAGCCCGCTTTTCGAGGCGAGGTGCTTTCACGAGTTAGTCCTTTCAGGGGGAAGGAAGACGCGGGGCCGCGATCCGCGCGGATTTCGCGGTTGAAGCGTGCGCGGCGGGGACCCTGGCTTTGGGGGTCTTAAGGGGCCGACAGGCGCGGGTGGAGATTGGTCGGCGTCGGCTCGTCGACGGGGGCGGTGATGTCCGCGCTCGCGGGCCAGGGGACCTTGGGCGGCAGCATGGCCAGGCTCAGCAGATAGCCGATGATCGCGCTGCCGCCGTAGCCGATGACGGGGGTGGGGTAGGGACCGACGGCGGCGGCGGCCAAGGTCGAGCCCCAGACGGCGCCGAACGCCCCATAGGCGGCCAGCGCTCGGCCATCGCGTAGGCCGCCCAGCAGGCCTGGGGTCAGGAGCAGGCCCGTCGCGCCCAGCACTGTCAGCCCCAGCAGCGGATGGAGCTCGAACGCCGACGTCAGAACATCGTCGACGAACGGTGTCGCGGGCAGGGCCTCGGCGCGAGTCACCGCGACGTCGAAACCCGCCACGCCGCCCAGCAGGGCGATCAGGCCGAGCCGGTCGGGGCGGAGCGCCAGAGC
>NZ_SZWJ01000095.1:0-16229 GCF_012184455.1 Caulobacter sp. SSI4214
CGCGCGCCCCGGCTTTCAGCGCCGCCTCGACCGGCCCGCGCACGGCCGGGGCCGCCGCGGTGCTCCAGCGTCCGTAGGGGAGGCGGATGACGACGATGGCGTCGGTCGCCGGGCTGGCCGCGTCCTCGGGATCGCGCACCAGCACCGGCCCCTCGATCCCGTCCGGTCCGGTGGGCCGGACGATGGCCTGCGGAATGACGGCGGCGCGGGCCTCGCCGATCTGGAACGACGTCTCGGTCGCCTCGAAAAAGGGCGCGTCGAAGGCCTGGCGTTCGACTGAAAAGCCGCGCGTCGTCAGCCATTGGGCCATCCATTCGCCGCAGGCCAGGTCGCCGGGACCGCCGCTGGCCTTGCCGCCGAGGGCGACATAGCGTTCGAGCAGCGCGGCGGCCGACGGCGGCTCGGTCGGTCCCGCGGCGTCAGCGCCAGCCGCCCGTCCGCCCGCCAGTCCGCCCGTCAGCGCGCCGGCCACGGGTGCGGCGAGCAGGGAACGTCGGGTCTGCGCCATCTTGGCCTCCTTCGGGTCCGCCCAGTCGTCGCGATCGGCCGAGCGACCGAACCCTATGACGGTTCATCCCGGATCGGAACCAAGCTGGACCTTCGCGGCCCGGTCCAACGGGGGCCTAAACCAGACCCGACTTCTGCAGCTGCTTATAGGCCTTGATGACCCGCTGCAGCTTGTGCTCGGCGCTGCGGTCGCCGCCGTTGGAGTCGGGGTGGCAGCGCTTGAGCAGCTCCTTGTAGCGGACCTTGATGGCCGCCTTGTCGGCGCCGGCCTCGAGGTCCAGGTCCGCGAGGGCCTGGCGCTCCAGCTTGCCCAGGCCGCGCTCGGCGGCCGCGCGCTGGGATTCGGCCCGGCGCTGCTGGGCGCGGAAGAGGCCGAACGGGTCCGCGAAGGCGCGGGCGTCGCGAGCGGCCTGGGCGGCCGCCTCGCGCGAATTGGCGTCGGCCTTGAAGCTCCAGGTCGGGCGCCCGCCGGTCATCCGCTCGGACTCCTGCTCGGCGCGGATCTGGGCTTCGGTCATGCCCGCGTAGAAGTTCCAGTTCTTGTTGTACTCGGCCGCGTGCTGCTGGCAGAACCAGTAGTGCTGGCCCGGCAGGTCGCGCGACTTCGGCGCCTTGGCCGAGCCGGGCAGGCGACAGTCGGGGTGGTCGCAACGCTTTTCGCCGGGCTTGAGGCCCAGGACGTCGTGAACCGGGTCGTCTTCGCCCTGCTTGGGCGGCCGGACCCGGATGTCGGTGAATTTGGGGCGGTACTCGAACGGCCGGCTCATGGCGTCTAGAGTAGTCGCGCGCTATTTCCGTTCAAGGATTGACAAGCAAGAGTCGCATCATGGGCGCCGTCGCCGACACCCTTCGCCGCAAGCTGGAAGAGGCTTTTTCGCCGACGCGCCTGGAGCTGGTCGACGACAGCGACCGCCACCACGGTCACGCGGGGCACAGCGGCGCGGGCGAGAGCCACTTCACGCTGAGAATCGAGTCGGCGGCCTTCGCGGGCCAGCCCCGCGTGGCCCGCCAGCGCCTGGTGATGAAGGCGCTGGCCGACGAGTTGGCCGGTCCGGTCCACGCCCTGTCGATCGTCGCGACGGCGCCGGGCGAAAAGTAAGGCGATCCTTACTTTTGTTCCGAGCTCTCCTTTTTGCCGCTTGATTTGACGGCCCGCGACTGATTGCCTCTCTCCCCGGCGCGATCCCGCCGGAAGGCAGGGAACCGCATGAGCGCCGACGTCACCGCATCGCCCGAACTCGAAACCCAAGCCGCCGCGACCCTGCCGGGACTGCTGTCGCGGTCTTACGCGCGCTATTCGACCTTCACGGTCGCCGCGGCGGTGATCGACGACGAGGGACGCGTCCACTACGGCGTCAATGTCGAGAACGCGGCCTATCCGGTCGGAACCTGCGCCGAGCAGACGGCGATCGGGGCGATGATCACGGCGGGCGGCTCGCGGGTCATCGACAGGGTGCTGATCGCCGCCGGCTCCGACGCCGTGGTCCAGCCCTGCGGCGCCTGCCGCCAGCGCATCGCCGAGTTCGCGGGAAAGACCTGCGAGATCGTCTCGGTGCAAGCCGGGCGCCCCACGCAACGCACCGACTTCTGGACCCTGCTGCCGCAGTCGTTCGGGCCGCGCGATCTGGAATAGGGCGCGCAGCTCTTGTCTCGACAACAAAAAAGGGGACGCCGGAAGGCGTCCCCTTTTCCGTTCGGGCGGTGTTCCGCCGGGACCTTTTCGGACCCGGCGGAAGCTCCGTCTGTTAGTAACGCATCGTCACGCCGACATAGTAGAAGCGGCCGCGGTTGTCGTAGCTCGACGAACCGGTGCCGGTGCCCGTGAGGGTTTCCGGCAGGTACGGCGGGTGCTTGTCCGTGACGTTCTGGATGCCGCCGCGGATGACCAGCTTGTCGTCGACTTCGTACTTGGCGCGGACGTCGTGCATGAAGTAGTCGCCCGTGTAGTACGGATCCAGCTGCGACGGCGTGAAGGCCGTCGTCGAGGCCATGGAACCGATGAAGTGCGTCGTCCAGCCGGCCGAGAACTTCTTGTAGGTCCACTGCACCGAGCCTTGGGCCTTCCAGCGCGGCGTGGCGTTGGAAACGTTGTTGGCCAGCTGAGTGTAGGTCTGGCCCGGCAGGCCTTGCAGGGCCCAGCGGTACATCCAGGTGCCGTCGATACGGAAGGCCAGCGAGCCGAGGTCGCGCTTGACCAGGTCTTCCAGATTGAAGCCGTATTCGGCCGAACCGTCCCAGCCCTCGACCTTGATCTTGGCCACGTTCTGGTTGGTCAGGACGACCTGCTTGACGCCGCCGACGACCGCGCCGCCGTTCGTGCCGGTCGGATCGCGTTGGATCAGAGCGCAGTACGGGTTGCTGGCGTAGGCCGCCGTCGAGTCATAGCAGAGCTGCTGGAACAGGGTGTTGATCGGGATCGTCCCGACCTGATCGGCGATGTTGTACTTGAAGAAGTCCAGCGAGACCGACAGGCGCGGGACCCAACGCGGCTGGACGACGACGCCCAGCTGGTAGGTCTTGGCCGTTTCCGGACCCAGCTGCGGGTTGCCGCCTTGCAGCAGCTGCAGCGAGGGGCGGCCGGTGCCGATGTTCGACACGAAGGTCGACGAATTCCAGCCCGGGATGGCGGCGGCGCAGGTGACGTTACGCGCGGCCTTCTGCGCGGCGTTGGCGCCGGCGTAGGAGTCCTTGTCGCAGGGGTCGATGGCGGCCGTCGTGAAGTTCACGCTTTGCGGCGCGAACAGTTCGACGATGTTCGGGGCGCGAACGGCGCTGCCTTGGTTGGCGCGGAAGCGGATGTCGCGAACGGGGGCCCATTCGGCGCGCATCTCGTACTGCTTGGTGTGGCCGATCGTCGAATAGTCGGCCAGGCGGCCGGCGAATTCGAGCGACAGGTCCTTGGCCAGGAACAGGTCCTTCAGCAGCGGGATGCGCGCTTCGCCGTAGGCTTCACGCACGTCGTACTTGCCGCCGCGGTTGCCGATCGAGTTGAAGAACAGCGCGCCCGAGGCGCCTAGGGCGTCCTGGCTGAATTGGCTTTCTTCCTTGCGGTATTCAGCGCCCACGGCCACGCCGACCGGGCCGGCCGGCAGGGTGAACAGATCGGTGGTCAGGTTGCCCGACAGAACCGTCTGCTTGACCTTCTGGTCGCTGGTCGACTGGGCGTTGGTCCAGGCGACGGCGGCGGCCGAGGGCCCATGGATCAGGTCCCAGGGCTGGCAGCCATTGGCGCGCGCGGTGGCGTCGCGGCAGACGATCTGGCCGTTCAGCAGGACCGCGTCGGTGGCTTGCTGAACGCGCGCTACGATCGGAACGTTGAAAGAGGTCGTCTTGCCGTTGGTCTCGCCGTACTGGGCGTACCAATCCCAGTGGAAGTCGCGGTTCAGCGTGTTGAACTTGCCTTCCATGCCGCCGACGACGCGGGTCGTGTCGCGGTCGGTCGAGACGTTACGGCCGCCGAACTCGACCCAGAACTTGCCGACGTTGGCGGTCGCGGTCGAGGTCAGGGCCTTGCCGGCCCCGGTCCAGGCGTTGCGCAGGGCGGTGGCCGTGGCGTCCGTGCCGTTCAGATAGGCGTTGTCGCCCTTCAGGGTCACCGGCATGGTGCCGCCGCCGGCGGCCGACGAGAACGCCGGCTGGAAGATGCCGAAGCCCTTCACCTTGGCGTAGCTGACGTCGACGAAGGCCTTCACGTTGTCGGTGACTTGATAGTCGACATAGGTGCGGAAGGTCTTGCGGTCGGTCTCGCCCTGCAGGGCGTTGTAGATGGCGCTGTAGATCAGCGATTCATCTTGGCAGGTCGGCTGGACGGTCGGGGTCGAGCAGGGGGCGCTCAGGGCGACGACCTTGGTCGGGTCGCGATAGTCCAGGGTCACGGACTTGGCCGTGCCCAGCGCGCCGCCGACCAGCTGGAAGGTGGCCGTCGGGGCGGTGTTCGAGCGGGTGGCCGGCAGGATGGTCTGCGGGCTGACCAGGGTGTTGCGGCGGATGCCGGGGAACGCCCAATCGCGATCCTTCTGGTAGATCGGATCCGAGTGCGCGGCTTCACCGCCGACCAGCACGTTCAGACGGCCGTCCAGGAAGCTGTGGCCGGCCAGGAACGACAGGCGGCGCTCGCGGCCGTCGTCTTGACCCGACACGCCGACCTGGGCGTCGAACTCGATGCCCTCGTACTTCTTCTTCATCAGCACGTTGACGACGCCGGCGATGGCTTCCGAGCCGTACACGGCCGAGGCCCCGCCCGCGATGGTTTCGATGCGCTCGACCATCATCGACGGGATGAGGTTCAGGTCGACGCCCGGCGACGAGGCGTCCGAGTTGACGATCCGGCGGCCGTCCATCAGCACCAGCGTGCGCGTCGAGCCGAGGCCGCGGATGTCGGCGCGCGCCTGGCCGGCCAGGTACAGCGAGCTCGACGAGTTCTGCGCGTTGGTGTTGGCGTTGATCATCGGCACTTCGAGCAGCGTCTCGGCGATCGAGGTGTTGCCCGATTCACGGATCTGCTCGCCGCCGATCACCGACATGGCGACCGGAGAGCTGAAGGTGTCGCGACGGATGCGCGAGCCGGTGACCACGATTTCCTCGACGGCGGTGTTTTCAGCCGTCGGCGTGGCGGCGGCCGTTTGCGCCAGGGTCACGCTCGGAGCGAACACCGTCAGCCCGCCCAGCATCGTCGTCGCCAGGAGCAGCTTGTGTTTCAACGCCATAATCCAGTTGTCCTCGAAGATACTTGCCCCGCGCGTCAGCCGCGCATGGGCGTCAGAGGGCCATTCCTCAAGGGACAAGTTACCGGTTTCCGGCGTCGCTAGAAGCAATCATGGCCGAATTGGGCCTTCGAAGGCGTCAGCTGTTACTCAAAGGTCACAATTCTGACCGGTGGATGACAAATTTGGAAAAATTTACCCCGCGCGGGGGTCTTTCACGCGGCCGGTGCTGGCAAGTATGGGTAATTTTTTGTGCGAAGGACCGTCGGTCGGCGACATCGCGCCGTCGAATTTTGCGCCGAAGCGACCGCGTTGAAGGCTTGATTGGCGGTTGGGAGTTCTCGCCGGGCCTAGGCGGTGCTCGCATTGCCTTCACCACGGCAGCATGTGGGCGAAGTTATTGCAGCTAGGTAACACATTGCAAAAAATTTATCTTTGTCGACACATTTCTGTCCAAATTCCCTTCGGCTCGTGGCACGCAAGCTGCGCTGTAGTCCCCATCACGGTTCGGGGACGCTGGGGGAATGTCCAAGATGAAGTCTATTTTGCTCGCGAGCGTCGCGTTCAGCGCGATTTTGGGCGGCGTCGCCCGCGCCCAAGACACCAACCCTAACCCGTCGACGGTGACGGAAGTCGTGGTGACCGGTTCGCGGATCAAGCGGCCGCAGTTCGACGGGACGATTCCCGGCGTGCAGGTCACCAAGGAAGAGATCATTCAGCGCGGCTTCACCAACGCCTACGACATCGTTCTGAGCCAGCCGCAGGTCAATTCCGGCGCCAGCCCCTACGGCAGCAACGGCGGTCAGACCTCCAGCCTTGGCACCGCCTTCGCGGACCTGCTGGGCTTTGGTCCGCAACGCACCCTGACGCTGGTGAACGGCCGCCGCATGGTGTCGGGCAACGCCGCCACCCTGTTCGTCGCGGGTAACTATGCCGGTTCGCAAGTCGACATCGGCGCCATCCCGGCCCAGATGATCGACCACGTCGACACCCTGACCGTCGGCGGCGCGGCCGCCTATGGTTCGGACGCCATCGCCGGCGTGATCAACTACATCATCAAGGACAAGTATGTCGGCGCCGAGGCCCAGGCCTCCTTCCGCACCTCGGAGAAGGGCGACGCCAACCGCTACAGCGTCAACGCCATCTTCGGCTCGAACCTGCTGAACGACCGGGCGAACCTGGTGTTCTCGTTCGAAGACACCAAGACCGACGCCCTCTATGGGGACAAGCGCCCGTGGATCATCGACACCGCGACGGCGGTGAACAACGCGTTCAACGGCTCGAAGCGCAATCCGGCCTTCGCCCCGACGGCCGCCATCGACGTGGCCAACCTGAACAACGGCGCTTTCCTGCGGACGTCGGACGACGGCATTCCGTCGACGGCCTATGCCTATAACGCGCGCACCGGCATGCAGTGGCCGTCGGGCGTCGCCTTCGCCTCGACGGCGACGGGGGCCTGCTCGAACGTGATCGTCGGCGTCGGCACCTGCCTGGGCGGCGGCGGCTCGGCCGCCGTGTTCTCGGGCTCGAGCCAGCTTGTCCCCGGCGTTCCGACCGGCAATGGTCTCTACAGCACGACCGCGCCGGCGGGCACCTTCCCGAACTTCGCGCCGACCTCGCTGCCGACCGGCGTCACGGCCGCCGCCGTCTTCGCCAAGTACGGCGTCACCCCGCCGGCCGGCTTGACCGCCGCCCAGCAGACCACGCTCGCCGTCAACGTGCTGCAAAGCAAGCTGCCGACGCTGCGCGAGTATCTGGCCAAGAACCCGAACACCGACATCAACCTGATCATCGGCTCGCTGTATGCGAACATGCCGCGCGTCGCCAATACCGATCCGGCCACCAGCGCCCTGTTCCCGTTCGTCGCCCGTCCGGTGCGGTTCAACGACAATGGCCAGGCCGTGAACTGGTCGTTCGCCAATATCGGCCCCAATGACCAGGGCGTGCTTTCCGCCGCGCCGGGCACCAAGGGCTTCGACAGCAGCCGCTATAACTTGATCCAGAACGCGCAGAAGCGTCGGGTCGGCACGCTGTTCGGGACGTTCGACGTCAACGACCACCTGACCGTCTACACCCAGAACATCTTCTCGTCGGTCATCACCCTGCTGCCGCGCCAGTCGGCTCCGTCGAACGCGGTCACGACCACGTCGGTCGAGTCGTCGGGTCTGGTGGTCAGCATCGACAATCCCTTCCTCAGCGACGCCTCGCGTCAGGTGCTGCGGGACTCGGGCGCGGTCAACTCGGTTGGCAACTTCATCATGGCCCGCACGAACCAGGACATCCTGGGCGACAACCCGATGCGGGGTAAGACCGACACCAGCAACCTCGTTCAAGGCGCCAAGGGCGACTTCAATCTGTTCGGTCGCAACTGGAGCTGGGACGCCTCGTACACCTGGGGCCGTTCGAGCGGCCGCGTCGACTTCACCGGCATCAGGGACGTCGAATACAATCTGGCCATCGACGCGGTGCGCGACGCCACCGGCAACATCGTCTGCCGGGCCAAGACCAACCCCGCCGCCTATCTGGGCAAGACGCCGGCCGGCGCGACGGTCAACCTGGTGGACACGGTCCTGCCGAACGGCATGATCGCCAAGCAGCAGTTCACGCCCGTCGTCACCCAGTCGATGATCGACGGCTGTCAGCCGCTGAACCCGTTCGGCTATGGTCAGATGTCGGCCGCCGCCAAGTCCTATGTGACCGCTCAGCAGTTCTTCGCCTTCAAGAACACCCAGACGTTCCTGCAAGGGTCGTTGACGGGCGACCTGTTCAACCTGCCGGGCGGTCCCGTGGGCCTGGCCCTGTCGGCCGAGCGTCGCACGACCGACAACGATTATAAGGTTGACGACATTTCGTCGGCCGGTCGCACCCGTTCGGCGGCGATCGCGCGCACCCAGTACCAGACGACGGCCGAGGAATACGGCATCGAACTGAACATCCCGCTGCTGGGCCGCGACTTCAAGCTGCCCTTCGCCCAACGCCTGGAGCTGAACCCGGCGGTGCGGTGGTCCAAGCAGACGGGCAGCGCGCCGAGTTTCGTCAACGCGCTCGGCAAGACGATCAACCCGAAATATGACGGCGACCCGGCACGGATCTGGTCCATCGCCGGCACCTTCCAGCCGATCAAGGACATCGCCTTCCGCGGCAACATCACCCGCTCGATCCGCCAGCCGGACGGCGTGGAGCTGTTCCTCGGCGGTCAACCGGCCTTCACCACGCCCAGCGATCCCTGCTCGACCGCCAACATCGGTTCGGGCGTCAACCCGGCCCAGCGCAAGGCCAACTGTATCGCCGACGTGAAGAAGGCCGGCTACGCGACGACCGACGCCGACGCCCTGAACTTCCTCAACTCCTTCACCCCGCCGTCGCAATCGCTACTGGGCGCGCGCTTCGGCAACATGGGTCTGAAGCCGGAACACGCCGAAAGCTGGACGGCCGGCGTGGTGCTGGAGCCGCGGTTCCTCAAGAACTTCCGGATGTCGGCCGACTATGTGGATATCAAGCTGAAACAACAGCTGAGCCGCGTGTCGCTGGATCAGCTGTCGAGCTATTGCTATGACTCCGCCGCCTATCCCAACAACTCGGCGCAGTTCGGCACCAACACCTGCGACGCCTTCGCGCGTTACGCGTCGGGTTCGGAGCCGGCCTCGACCCTGAAGTTCGCTCTGAAGGATGGCTGGAGCTCGACCTACCTTAACCTGGCCGAGACCGACCTGCGGGCCGTGAACATCGTCGTCAGCTATCGCAAGAAGGTGGCCGAACTGTTCGGTCGCGACAGCGACTGGGGCCGGATCTCGGTCAACAGCAACCTGTATCGGATCCTGGAGTCCACGTTCAGCAGCACCGGTCTGCCCGCCGACAACGAATACTACATCGGGTCGATCGGCACGCCGCGCTGGCAGACCGCCACCACGATCGCCTACTCGCTGAAGAAGTTCTCGACCAGCGTGAACATCAACACCGTCAGCGACACCATTCGCTTCAACGGCGCGACGCCGGCGACGATCGAGGTCAACCCGTACCTCAATCGCAATGGCTACGCGGTCTACAACCTGTTCTTCGGCTATGAGCTGACCGACAAGGTCAACCTGCGCTTGAACGTCATCAATGTCGGCAACAAGCGCTTCGAGGACCAGCGCGACGGCACGATCTACGGCCCGACGACCGGCTCGATCGGTCGGAGCTATCAGTTCACCGTCAACGCCAAGTTCTAAGCATCGAAAGAGAGCCGGGTTCGCGAACCCGGCTCCAACCGCTTAAAAGGCTCCCGCCGCGAGGTGGGAGCCTTTTTTCTTGTCGCGGGGTTTCGCCGCCAGCCCTTCGCGCCCTAAGCCGTCTCGCCGACCAGGCCTTCGAGCACCCGGCGCAGGTCGGCTTCGCGGAAGGGCTTTTGCAGCACCGCGGCGCCGCGATGGTCGTCGGACAGCCCCGCTTCGCCGTAGCCGCTGGCGAAGGCGAAGGGCACGCCGCGGGCCTTCAGGGCGTCGGCCACCGGGAAGATCGGCCGGCCGCCCAGATTGACGTCCAGCAGGGCCGCGTCGATGTCGGCCGAACCGGCCAGGCGCAGGGCTTCCTCGATTTCCGCCGCCGGCCCCACGATCGCGCAGCCCAGGTCGGTCAGCATGTCCTCGACCAGCATCGAGACCAGGGCTTCGTCCTCGACGACCAGGACCTTCAGGGACGACAGTGTCTTCATGTGTCAGGGCTCCAGCGCGCGCAGGGGCAACGCCATTTGGCAGACGAGGCCTTCGGCATCATAGTTCAGCTCGACGCCGCCGGATAGTTCCGCCGCGAGGCCGCGTTCCAGCAGTCGGGCGCCGAAGCCGCGCCGGGCGGGCGGGGTGACGGGCGGACCGCCGCGCTCGGCCCAGACCATGCGCAGAATGTCTTCCTCCACCGTCCAGGTCACGTCCACGCCGCCGCCCGGAACCGACAGGGCGCCGTACTTGACCGCGTTGGTGGCCAGCTCGTGAATGCCCATGCCCAGGGCCACGGCGGCCTTGGGATTCAGGCGGACATCGGCCTCGTAGGCGAAGGTGACCCGGTCCTCGCCGGCCATGGCGCGCAGCTCGACGTCGAACACCTCGCGCAGGCTGGCGCCGGCCCAGCTCTCGCGCGTCAGGAGGTCGTGGGTCTGGGAGAGGGCGATCAGGCGGGTCTCGAAGGCCTCGCGGAAGAATTCGGGAGAGGCGCTGGAGCGCAGGGTCTGGGCGGCGATCGACTGCACGGTCGCCAGGCTGTTCTTCACGCGGTGGTTCAGCTCGTTGACCAGCAGCTTCTGGCGTTCGTCGGCGCGCTTGCGGTCGGTGATGTCCAGCGACACCCCGGCCAGGCGCCGCGCGCCGCCGTCGTCGGCGGTCTGGGCCGCCCGGCCGCGCGCGTGCAGCCAGCGCAGTTCGCCGCTGGGAAGGACCACGCGATACTCGACATCGTAGTCGGCGCCGTCGCGGATGGCGCTGTCGATCGCCGCCAGGACGCGGGGGCGGTCGTCCGGATGCAGGGTCGCGATCAGGTCGGCGAAGGTGAACGGCTCTTCGGGCGCGCGACCGTAGTTGCGCTTGCAGAGGTCGGACGCTTCGTAGGCGTGGGTGGCGACGTCCAGGTCCCAGGACCCCATGCCGCCGGCGTCCAGGGCGAACTTCAGCCGTTCCTCGGCGCGGCGGCGCTCGGTCAGCTCGGCCACGGCGCCGGCCGTCAGCCGGATCGACTCGATCGTCGCGGCGACCTGTCCGCCCAGGCCGACCAGCAGGGTCTCGTCCCGCGCGGTGAAGCGTCCCGGCAGCGGATGGCCGAAGAACAGCCCGCCCAGGACCTCGCCCCGGCGCGTGGCGACGGGGAGGGCGAGGTAGCTGCGCACCGGCAGATGGCCCTCGGGCATCCCCTCTCGCGGCGCGTTGAGCCCGTAGCGCGGATCCTGGGTGATGTCGTCGGAGCGCACGACGCCGGTGTTCTCGAAGGTCGGGGCGAAGAGCGCGGTCTTGCGCACCCGCGGGAAGTCCGCGAACGCCTCCGGCGCGGCGCCCGACAGCCGGTAGAGGGCGTAGGACTCCCCGTCCGGTTCGAGTTGATTGTAGAAGAAGGCCCCGAAGGCCGCGCCGCTGATCTCGCGGGCGCCGTCGATCACCACCTGCACGCAGGTGTCGATGTCGGTGCTGGAGGCGACTGCCTCGGTCACGCGGGCCAGGGTGTCGGACCTGCGGATCTCCTCGGCGAGCGCGCGTTCCAGCGCGGCCGGCGAAAGGCCAGCGTCCGGCGCGTCGCTGTCGCGCGCCTCGCTATCAGCCAAGACACCGGCCAAAACGCCCTCTTTGTCCAACGGACCGCCCCCGGTCCCGAGAGACCGCAAACGTTTGGTCGAGCGATCGGTTCCCGGCGACGGTTCGAAATCAGATGTCCGCGTCCTCGTCGAGCGGCGCGCTGATCCGCAGCGCCGTGATCTGGTTTCTCTGGCGACGGAGCACCTGGAAGCGGTGGCGGTGGAAGATGAAGGTCTGGCCGGGTTCCGGGATGGTCTGGGCCTCGTGGATCACCAGGCCGGCGATGGTCACCGCCTCGCCCTCGGGCAGCCGCCAGTCCAGCGCGCGGTTGAGGTCGCGCACGGTGACGTCGCCATCGACATTGACCGAACCGTCCTGCTGGCGGCGCACGCCGTCGAGGGCGGTGTCGTGCTCGTCCTCGATCTCGCCGACGATCTCTTCCAGGATGTCTTCCAGAGTCACCAGCCCCTGCAGCGCGCCATATTCGTCGACCACGAGGGCGAAGTGGCTCTTGCGCTTGAGGAAGGCGTTCAGCTGGTCCTTGAGGTTGGTGGTGTCGGGAATGAACCACGGCTCGCGCAGGATGGCGGCGATGTCCAGGCCCTCGACCCCGTCCTTGGCCTCGGCCAGGGCCTTCAGCAGGTCGCGGGCGTGCAGCACCCCGACGATGTTCTCGGGCTCGTCGCGATAGACGGGGATGCGGGTGTGCTGAGCCTCCAGCACCGTCTCGACCAACTGGCGCGCGGGCAGGTCGGCGTCCAGCAGGACCATCGACTTGCGATGGACCATGATCTCCGAGACGTCCATGTCCGACAGGTCCAGCACCCCGCCCAGCATCCGCCGGTCGTCGGTCTCCACCAGGCCTTCGGAGTGGTGATAGTCGACCGCGCCGCGGATCTCCTCGTGCGCCGCCAGCACGTCGACGGCCATGTCCAACTTGACGCCGAACACCCGCAGGGCGCGGCGGACGATCCATTGGATCACATAGATGATCGGGCCGAACGCCCGGACGATGAACAGGGTCGGGCCCGACAGCGCCCGGGCGACGTCGTCGGAGCGCACGATGGCGACGGTCTTGGGCAGCACCTCGGCGAAGACCAGCACCAGCACGGTCATGGTCGCCGTGGCCGCCGCCACGCCCCAGGGACCGGGGATCACCGCCGTCAGCACCTGGGTCGCCAGGGCCGAGGCCAGGATGTTGATCAGGTTGTTGCCCAAGAGCACCGCCCCGATCATCGTCTCCTGGTCGGACAGCAGCTTGTTGACCCGCCGCGCCGGCCGGTCGCCCTCGCGCTCCAGCTGGTGCATCCGCGCGCGGCTGGCCCCCGTCATCGACGTCTCCGCCGCCGAGAACAGCGCCGACAGGGTCAGCAGGGCGATGACGATGGGCGCGAGGCCGAGCAGGGCGGTGAGCATGGGGGTGTTTTAGGCGATGGCGGCGAGGCGGGGGAGGGGCGGAACGCCGGAACGGCGAGTTTTCAGATAGCCGCTGTAGCGGGCTGACATTTCTCCGGCTCACGCTCTACGCTAGTCTTTCGGCATGAAATCCACCGTATCCAGCGTCGATCAGCCGACGCGCGAAGATGTACTCGCCAAGTTGGAAGACCTTGTGGCGGGGCGCACAGATCGCGAGCTTGCTTCCTCTTGGGCGGGAAACTGGCTCGCCGAAGATCGCATTCCTGGCCACCAGGTTCATGTCACGGACCTTGCCGCATGGAATGCGCTCACCGCGATCGCGGGTGCGGACACTTTCGGCGGCGATCGCAAATACCTTTATGATGAAGAAGACTTCGCGGCCTGGGCTAACGCGTTGAATGCCGCGCCAAGATAGTGCGCGAGAGGCCGAAGCAAGCCCTCGGTCCCTCCCCCCCCGATGGGGGAGGGTAGGGTGGGGGTGATGCTGCGGCGGATGCCGCGCGCGGACTAACCTCGGCAGGTCACCCCCATCCCCGGCCCTTCCCCCATCAAGGGGGAAGGGGGCTTGGATAAGTTTCCCCAACACCCGATCTCCCCGGCGAATGCCGGGGCCCAGATCGAACCCAGAGCGTTGCAGATCCTGATCGGGCGCTTGGTCGCGAAAGCCCAAGCCGCGGCGGATGAATCTGGACCCCGGCGTTCGCCGGGGAGACGGAGGAGTAGGGACCCTAAACCGCCCCTTCCTCCGCCAAGAACGCTCGCAGCGCTTCGCGGTCCACGTCCTTGGCCACGAAAGCATCCCCGATGCCGCGCGCCAGGACGAAGGTCAGCTTGCCGCCTTCGGCCTTCTTGTCCTGGCCGCAGTGGGCGATCAGGGCGTCGGCGTCGAAGGGCTCCTGCCGCACGTCGGCCAGGGTCGTCGGCAGGCCGGCGGCCTTGATCGCCGCCTCGGCGCGGACGGCGTCCTGGCTGGGGCACAGGCCCAGCTTGGCCGAGAAGCGGAACGCCTGGGCCATGCCCACGCCCACGGCCTCGCCGTGCTTGAGCAGGTCGCCGAACCCGACCTCGGTCTCGATCGCGTGGCCGAAGGTGTGGCCCAGGTTCAGGAGCGCGCGGCGGCCGGCTTCCTTCTCGTCCTCGGCGACGATCTCGGCCTTCATCTCCACCGAGCGGCCGACGGCGCGGACCAGGGCGTCGACCTCGCGGTCCAGCACCTTGGCGACGTTGGTCTCCAGCCACTCGAAGAAGGAAAAGTCGCCCAAGAGGCCGTACTTGATGATCTCGGCGTAGCCGCAGGCCAGTTCGCGGGCGGGCAGGGTGGCCAGCACGTCGAGGTCGGCCAGGACGAGGCGCGGCTGGTGGAAGGCGCCGATCAGGTTCTTGCCGCGCGGGGTGTCGATGGCGGTCTTGCCGCCGACGGAGCTGTCGACCTGGGCCAGCAGGGTGGTCGGGACCTGCACGAAGTCGATGCCGCGCTTGTAGATCGCCGCCGCGAAGCCGGCCAGGTCGCCGACGACCCCGCCGCCGAAGGCCACGATCTGGTCGCCGCGCTCCAGCCCCAGGGCCAGCAGGCGGTCGGAAAGCTCGGCCAGGTGCTCGAAGCTCTTGGTCTCCTCGCCCGGCGGCAGGGTGATGACGTCGACCGAGATTCCGGCCTTCTCCAGCGAGACGGCCAGGCGCTCGCCGTGGTGTTCGCCGACATGGGCGTCGGTGACGACGGCGACCCGCTTGCGCTTGCCCAGCACCGGCGCGATCCGCGCGCCGGCCTGGTCGATCAGGCCAGGACCGATGACGACGTCGTAGGCGCGATCGCCCAGGCCCACGGGAACGGTGCGGATCATGGCGAGACTCCTACGAGGGCGCGACAGGCGGCCGGGCGCGCAGGGCGGCCAGGATGGCCTCGACGGCCACCATGTGCGGCGTGTCGCCGGTCTGGACGTGCACCTGGGCCTCGGCATAGGCGGGGTTACGGGTCTTGGCCAGCTCGGTCAGCACCTGGACGGGATCCTTGCCCTTGACCAGCGGCCGGTTGTCCTTGCGCGAGACGCGGCGGGCCAGAAGGTCGATATCGGCCTTCAGCCAGACCGAGACGGCCTTCTGGTTGATCAGGGCCCGGGTCTCGGGATTGACGAAGGCGCCGCCGCCGGTGGCCAGCACGTGCGGCGGCTCGTCCAGCAGGCGGCTGATCACCCGGCGCTCGCCATCGCGGAAGGCGCTCTCGCCCAGCTCGGCGAAGATGGCCGGGATCGAGCGGCCGGCGGCGGCCTCGACCTCGTTGTCGGCGTCGCGGAACGGCAGGTCCAGCACCCCGGCCAGGCGGCGTCCGACGCTGGACTTGCCCACGCCCATCAGCCCGACCAGGACGATGGTCTTCTCGCGCAGCGGCGCGAGGTCTCCGTGAAGGTCGGGGGCGGGTTCGGGATGTTCGGTCATGATGCGGTCGCGGGTTTACACGAGGCTTGGGCAAACCGCCAAGTTTGCGAGATCCGCGTCATGCGTCATAACCGGTCCATGATCCTTTCCAAGCGTTCCTCCAGCGCCGCGGCGCTGCTCGCCCTGGTTCTGACCCCGGCCGTTTCGGCGGCGCAGGAGGAGGTCAAGGTCAAGACCCTGGCGCCGCCGGACTATTTCTCCAGCCCCGCGGCGCGGACCGGGATCGGCGGCGATCTGTGGAAGGATACGGCACCGGACATCATGCGCGACGTCGTCCCCAAGCTGGCCGGGTCCAAGCCGCTGTCGCCCGCCTTCGCCAGCCTGGCGCGGCGCCTGCTGTCGACGGGCGCCAACGGCCCGGTCGGCGTCGGCGACAACGCCGACATGGGCGCGCAGCGAGCCCTGGCCCTGATCGCCCTGGGCGAGGCCAAGGGCGCCAACGCCATTCTCGACCGCGCGACCGGCGCGGCCGGCAGCGGCGCGCTGTCGATGGCCATCGCCGAGGCGGCGCTGATCGCCGGCGACGACGACAAGGCCTGCCAAGCCGAACAGGCCCTCACGGTGGATCGCGGCGCCGCCTACTGGCTGCGCCTGCGGACCTTCTGCCAGCTGAAGGCCGGCCAGAACGACGCCGCCCAGCTGACCTTCCAGCTGGCCCAGGCCCAGACCAAGGACGCCGACTATACGCGCCTGATGAACGCGGCGATGAACGGCGCCGCGCCGGGGACGGCGTCGCTGAAGAACGGCGTCGACTACGCCCTGTCGCGCCGGCTGAACCTTGACATCCAGTCGGCCAGCGCGGTCGCCTCGGCCTCGCCGGCGCTGAAGCCGCTGATCAAGCCGATGGGCGGCGACCTGGCCGGGGTCTCGCCGGGCGCGGACCTGACCGCCACGGAGGCCGCCGACATCGCCTTCC
>NZ_SZWJ01000096.1:0-16030 GCF_012184455.1 Caulobacter sp. SSI4214
CAGTTGGTCGGCCGTCGCCGCCGGCTCGCCCTTGCGCTGCCGGATCGACGACCAGGCCACCGTCTTGCCCGTGGCGGGGTCGACGACGGCCAGGGTGACGACGCGGACGGGGCCCTTACGGCTCCAGGGCCGAGCCTTGGGGGGCGCGCTGCGCCAGGCCGAGGCGTCCAGGGAACCCGAGGCGCTGGAAACGCCCAGACTCGACGGCGCGGTCGCCACGCCGACCTGGACCAGATAGGCGGACCCGGCCTTGCCGCCGCCGTTCGCGCCGCCCGCCGCCGCGCTCAGCCGCTCGACGGCGCGAGCCTGCACGGCCTTGGCGAAGGCCGCGTCGGCGCCGTCGGCCTGGCTGGCGAAAGGGGCGAGGCTGACGCCCCGCAGCGCGGAAAGGTCGCCCTGCCCCACCGCGCGGGGCGCGGCGCACGCGCTCAGCATCGCCAGGCACGCGCCGGCCAGAACAAGAACGCGTCCGCGCATGATCAATCGCCCCCAGGTGTCTTCAATGTCGGAACGATAGCGCCGCCGGCTCAGGCCAGCCAGGCGTGAATGACCGCCGCCGCCACGAACAGCAGCGCCCAGATCAAAGCCGCCGCGGCGACGACCAGAGGAGCCGGAGACCAGACGCGTCGCGGCTTCGCAACGCCGGTGGCGGAAACGCCCGGCCGTGTCGCGCCGTACTGGGCCATGGCTCGACCTAAACTCCCCTCGCTCGATGAAGAAGAGGACTAAAAGCAAGACGGCCGCCGCGCCAAGGCGCGATCGCCCCGCCTTTACAATGGATTACATTGTCGCCAGGCCGACCTCTTCCCCCGCGCGCGCGGCAAGCGCCCGCCGCGACATTTCGTCACGGGTCCGACTTGGCAAACCCGAATTGGGCTCTCTTCCCGCGCGAAATCTCTCGCGCGGGAACCCAAGCGTCGCCATGGGCCTTTTTCCGCCATGCTGATCGGCTTATTTGCGCCGCGAGGCGGGAAAGGCGTCTTCGCAACTAAGCGATCGTCTTTCCGTAAAAAAGATGGATAGTGCCGCCCCGGGAAAAGGGGCGGCGATTGGCTGACGCGGGTGGTGACCTTTTGAGCGTGACGGACTCGGACAAGGCCGTTCTGCTGGGCCTGTACGAGGAAAAGCGCGCCAATCTGGTGCGCTTCTTCGCCGCGCGCCTGGGCTCTCGCGCCGAGGCCGAGGATCTCGTCCAGGATCTCTATATCCGCATCAGCGGCATGGAGAATCTCGGTCCCGTCGATAATCCCTCGGCGCTGTTGCACAGGATCGGCTCGAACCTGATGCTGGACCGGATGCGCAGCCAGAAGCGCGCCGGGGCGCGCGACAACGATTGGCGCGCCGTCAACACCTCGACCATCGCCGGACATGAAGTGACCGACGAGCCCCCCGCCGACGAAGTGGTGGCTGGACGCCAGCGGCTGCGCGCCTTGGTCGAAGCGGTTCAAGAGCTGCCGGAAAAGACCCGTCAGGCCTTCCAGCTGCACAAGCTGGACGGCCACAGCCACGCTGAGACAGCGCGTCGCATGGGAATCAGCGTCAGCACGGTGGAAAAACATATCAGCTCCGCTCTGAAGACGCTCACGAGGCGGCTGCGATGAATTATGCGGACGCACATGGGGGACGATGCTTCGCGGCGACGTCTACGGTCTTGGGGATGATGGATCCTCGTCGGAGCAACGCCGGATGAGCCGGTCAGCGCAACATCTGCAAGAGGCGGCCGAGTGGCTGACCCGACTGCAGCGGCCGGAGGTCGAAGAGACCGACTGGCTGGCGTTCGACGCCTGGCTGATCGAGCCGGGCGCTCAGGCGGCGTATGACGCCGTCCAGGCCATCGACGAGGAAATCTTTCAGCGCGGTTCGGCCCTCCGGGGGGAATTGGCCGAACCGAGGCGCGCCGCGGCCAAGCGGGCCTTTTCGATCGACTGGCGTTGGCTGGGCGGTCTGGGCGTCGCGGGGGCCGCGGCGGCCGTCGCCCTGGCCATCGCGCCCTGGGGCGAGATGCTGCCGCAGGCCGACACGCTGTATTCCACGGCCCGGGGCGAAAGCCGCGGCGTGCAGTTGGCCGACGGCAGCCACATCGACCTGAACACCGACTCCCGCATTTCGGTGCGTCTCGAAAAGGACGCCCGCCGCGTCACGGTTCATGACGGCCAGGCGCTTTTCGACGTGGCCCACGATAAGGCCCGTCCCTTCCTGATCAGCGCCGGCGACGAAACCGTGCGCGTGGTCGGCACCAAGTTCGACGTCCGTCGTCGCGACGGCCAACTCAGCGTCACCGTGCTGCGCGGCTTGGTCGAGGTCTCGACCGACGGCGACGACACCCCCGTTCGTCTGCGCCCGGGCCAGATGCTGGAACATGTGGAAGGCGCCTCGGGCGTCACCGTCACCAATGTTTCGGCCGATGACCAGGTCGGCTGGCGCTCGGGCCGCCTAATCTATCGCGACCAGCCGCTCAGCCGGATCGTCGCGGACATGAATCACTATTTCGACCGCCCCGTTCGCCTCGAGGGTGAAAACACCGCCGCGCTCCGCTTCTCTGGCGTATTGATCGTGGATGGTCAGGATGCGATGGTCCGTCGCTTGACCAGCCTGATGCCGATTTCGGCGACGCCGACCGATGATGCGATTGTCCTGCGCGGAAGGCCGTCCGCCCCGAATTGACGTTCTTGAGCGGGTCCGCCCCTGAGCCGGGCCCTGCTCCTCGTCGCCGCCAGCATTCTGGGCCTGGGCGTCAGCGGTCGCAACGCGATCGCCGCCGACGCGCGCGTGCGTCTGGACATCCGCAAGGCCACCGTCGCCGAAACCTTGATCGACCTGGGCGCGCGCATGGGCGTGTCAATGGGCGGCGTCGAGGCCTGCAAGGGCAAGGCCACGCCGTTGTCGGGCCAGTTCACCCTGCGCGAGGCGCTTGACCGCGTCATCCGCGACCGGGGCTGCGCCTACGCCTTTGTCGACAGCCGCACGATCCGCTTCACCGCCGCGCGTCCCGCCGCCCCCGAGCGCGCGGTGATCGCCGTGCGCGCGCCCTCGACGGACGAACCGATCGCCCCCCTGGCGCCGCTGATCATCAGCGCCGGCAAGCGTCCGGCGCGCCTGGGCAGCCTGCCGGGCGGCGTCAGCGTGATCGGGTCTCCTCAGTTGCAAGACACCGGTGTCGACGAGACCGGCTCGGTGGCTCGCCAGACGGCCGGCTTCATCACCACCAACCTCGGCGCGGCGCGCAACAAGATCCTGCTGCGCGGCCTGTCGGACGGCACGTTCACCGGGCGAACCCAATCGACGGTCGGCACCTATCTCGACGATGTCCCGGTCAACTATAACGCGCCCGATCCCGACCTGCGCCTGATCGACGTCGACCGCGTCGAGGTGCTGCGCGGCCCGCAGGGGGCGCTTTATGGCGGCGGCTCGCTGAGCGGCATCTATCGGATCGTCACCCGAGCGCCCGAGCTTGGCGCCTATTCGGCCTCGGTCACGGCCGCCTACGCCTTCACCGAATCCGGCTCGCCCAGCCACCGTCTGGAAGGCGTGGCCAACGTGCCCATCGGCCAGAAGTCGGCCCTGCGCGGCGCCTACTACTACGACGTCGATGGCGGCTATCTGGACGACGTCAATCTCCGCCTGTCCAACGTCGACAAGACCACGCGCCGGGGCGGTCGCCTGGCGTGGCGCGCGGAGCTTGGCCAATGGGAAGTCAAGCTCGCCGCCGCCGGCCAGAAGGTCTCGTCCAACGACACCCAGTACGTGACCCTGGCGCCCGGCGGCCCCCGCCGCGCGAACCAGGTGCGCGAAACCCACTACAACCGCCTCGCCGAGACCTCGCTGCGGATCAGCGGGTCGGGCGACTGGGGCCGTTTCGTCTCGGTGACCGGCTATGTCGATCACCAGTACGCCAGTCGCTACGACGCCACCCTGGCCGTCACCCAGTTCGACGGACGCGCCGTGGAGCTGGGCCTCTACGACGAGCTGGCCCATGTGCGCATGGCCGTCGAGGACGCCCTCTATACCGGTCCCGCGGTCGGCCGCTTCCGCTGGATGATCGGCGCCTTCACGGCGACCAGCATCGAGCAGGGCGACGCCGAGCTGCGGGCCCGCTCCAGCGGCGTGACCCGCAGCGTCTATGACGAGGACCGCAAGGACCGGCTGAACGAATACGCCCTCTATGGCGAAGCGACCTACGACCTGGGCGGCGGCTGGAAGATCGCGGCGGGCGGGCGGTCGTTCAAGACGACGGTGCACACCCGATCCTATGTGCTGGCCCCGCCGCCCGGCCAGTCGCGCGACCTGGATCGCAAGGCCACCTTCAACGGCTTCTCGCCCAAGCTGTCGCTGCAGCGCGACCTGGCCGGCGGCGGCCTGATCTACATCCTGACCTCGGAAGGCTATCGCGCCGGGGGCTTCAACTCCGGGGGACTGGCCAAGCCCAGCGCCAGCCTGCGGGTCTTCAGCCCCGATCATCTGCGCAACTACGAGGTCGGGGCGACGCTCAACCCCTGGAATGGACGGGTCAACCTGCGCACGGCCTTGTTCTACGACGACTGGCGCGACATCCAGACCGACCAGTATTTCAGCTCGGGCCTGTCCTACACGGCCAATATCGGCAATGGCCGCAACAAGGGCCTGGAGGTGGAAGCCGCCTGGCGCGCCACGCGGCATCTGACGATTTCGGGCAACGCCTTGTTCAACCGCCCCAAGCTGACCAACATCGCGCCGGGCTATGGCATCGCCAACACGGCCAGCCTGCCCGGCGTTCCCGACGTCTCGTTCGGCAGTTTGATTACCTACCAGCGCGCGATCCTGACGCACGCCACCCTGATGCTGACCGCCGAGACCGGCTATATCGGCAAGTCGCGCCTGACCTTCGATCCGCGCTACTCGCCGTCGATGGCCGGCTACTACACCGGCAAGCTTTCGGCCCAGGTGATGACCGACCGGTGGCGCGCGGCGCTGTTCGTCAGCAACCCCTGGAACAGCTCCAGCGACACCTTCGCCTATGGCAACCCCTTCAGCTTCGGCCAGGTGCGCCAGGTCACGCCGCAACGCCCGCGCACGTGGAGCTTTTCACTGACGGCCAATTTCTAGTCACGAAAAACCCGGATTGGGGACGCCGTCACAAAGCTTACGAGATTCTTAAAAGCGCGCCCTGGGGGGCGGCCCGATCTCGCGGCGTCATCACATCGAGGGTGATCGCGGGGGCGTGATCGCTCAGACGAGGAACCGTGATGGCCAAGCTTTCGGCGCTCATTTGCGTCCACAACGAAGAGCAGCGCCTGCCCGCCTGCCTGGCGGCTCTGTCGTTCTGCGATGAGATCGTCGTGGTCGCCGACCGTTGCAGCGACGGCACCGAAGCCATCGCCCGCCAGTACGGCGCCGTCGTCGTATCGGGCATCTTCCCGATCGAAGGCCCCCGCAAGCACGCCGGCATCGCCCGTTGCACCGGCGACTGGATTCTGGAGCTGGACGCCGACGAAGGCGTGACCCCCGCCTTCGCCCAGGAAATCCGCGACACCGTCGAGCGCGCCGACGCCGCCGACTGGTACCAGATCCCGATCGACAACTATGTCGGCGACCAACTGGTTCGCCACGGTTGGGGCGGCTCGTTCGGCACCGCGTCGGCCGCGCGCCTGTTCCGTCGCGGCATGAAGTCGTGGAAGGCCGAGCGCGTCCATCCGGGCGCCAAGCTGGACGGCGTGTCGGGCGGTCGCCTGACCCAACCGCTGCGGCACATGGTCGACGAGGATATCGCCGACATGTTCGCTCGCCTGGGCCGCTACACCGCCCTGAAGGCCCAGGATCTGGCCGACAGCGGCAAGATCAAGAGCGTGGGCGACGACGCCTTCCGGGGCGTGCGCCGGTTCTTCAAGTGCTACGTCTCGCGCAAGGGCTACAAGGAAGGCGAGCTGGGCTTCCTGATCGCGCTGATGGCCGCCCTCTATCCGATCCTGTCGAACCTCCGGGCCCGTGAAATTCTGCGCACGCGCGCCAAGGCCAGCCTGGCCGAGACGCGCCCCGCCCCGGCCCCAACCCGCCTGCCGCTGCGCCGCGTCGAGGTCGTCGGACAATAGACCCGCCCATGCTGGCGCGTTCGCCCCTGGTCTTCCGCCTGGCGCTGGGACCGGAACTCCATCTCTGGGCCAAGGCAGGCCGAACGCCCGTGCTTTGGTGGCGTGACGACGACGCGCGCGAGCCCACACCCGCGCTGGAGAGGCTTCTGGACCTGTCGCGGCGGCATGGCGCCCCGTTGACGGTCGCGGCCGTCGCCGGGCCGAACCTGGCCTCCCTGGTGCGTCGGTGCCAAGACCAGCCCGATATCGAGATCGCCGTGCACGGCTTCCAGCACATCAATCGCCAGCCGGAAGGCCAAGGCTTCGGCGAGGTCGTCGAGAGCGACAGCGTGGACTGGGTTCTCGACCAGCTACAGGCCACGGTGACGCGGTTCCACGACGCCGGCGCCGCGCCGACCCTGTTCGTGCCGCCATGGAATAATCTGAAGCCGCAGCTGATCACCGCCCTGTCCGAGACGCCCATCCGCGCGGTCTCGGGCTTCGCGCAAGGCGTCAGCGAAGCGGACGGCGTCTCGCGCCTCGACGCCCATTTGGACGTGCTGCGCTGGAAGGGCGGCGCGCGGTTTCGCGGGACCTGGCGCTTTCTGGCGCGGATGCGCAAGCTGCTGGCCCAGCGTCGCGTCACAGGCCAATGGAGTCAGCCGATCGGTCTATTGACCCATCATCTGGACCATGACGAAGACGCTTGGCGCTTCCTGGACAGCTTCATGGGCGCGTTCCGCGTGGAGGCGCGTCGGGGCCTGCAGCTCCGGACCCTCGCCGAGCCGACGGCGCTCAGCGCGTAGAACGTTAGAGCGTGATAGCCGAAAGTGTAAGCGGTTTCGGCGGTTATCACGCTCTAAATGTTTGATTTAGAGCCTTATTTTTCCGCTCGAATGATTCCATTCGAGCGGATAAGGCTCTAGGCTCAGGCCGGCTCGGGGCGGTCGCGCAGGCATTCGCCGATGGCGCGGGCGCAACCCGGGATGCCCAGGGCGCCGACGAACGACATGGCCACGGCGCAGACCAGCATGATCGGTTGGAAGAAGCGCATCTGGTCTCTCCATGCAGCGTTCATCAGGCCACTCTGCCGAAGTTGTAAGACGGAACCTTGACGATTGTTCCGGATGCGCACGAAAAAATTCAGCTCGCGGCTTTTTTGTCGCCGCCCGCCCCCAGGTCGTAGGCCCTTCTCGCCGACTCGATCCGGTCCAGCTTGGCGTGAAGCGGCCCCCAATCGTCTTCCGCGGCGATCGGGGCCCAGAGTGATTCGACCTCCTCGATAATCAGTTCCTCGGGCTCCGGTCGCTGGAAGACCGGATCGGCCAGACGCTCGGGCCGGTCGGGCTCGAACGCCGCCAGTCGTCGACGGAAGATCTCGAAGGCTTCCGCGCGGTAGAGCTCGGCGCGCGGACCGTCCATCGCCCGGCCGGTCGAGGCGTCGCCGCCGAACCAGTCAAAGAAGAACGGCTCCCACCGCAACCCCTCCCCGCCCTCGGCGAGGGCCCGGAAGGCGCTGTTGACCAGCTCGATATCGGCCTCGGCCCCTCGGCTCCGGACGCCCAGCCGATCCAGGATCGCGGCCCGCAAAGCGGTCCGATAGGCGTCGGAAAAGCCGTTCAGGGCCGCGAGCAAGCCTTGCTGATCGGTGACCAGGGTCAGGCAGGCCGCCAGTTGCTGAAGGTTCCAGAACACCGCCTCGGGCTGACGGCCGAAGCTATAGAGGCCCTGGTGGTCGAAATAGGCGGCCGTGAAGTTCGGATCGTTGCGCGGCAGGAAGCGCCAGGGCCCGTAGTCGAAGCTTTCGCCGGTCACCACCATGTTGTCGGTGTTGAGCACCCCGTGCACGAAGCCCGCCGCCATCCAGCGGGCCAGCAGGCGCGCGCTGGCGGCGACCACCGCCTCCATCAGCGCCGCCGGCCGATCCGGCGCGTCCGCCAGCTCCGGATAGTAGAGCTCGACCACATGGTCGATCAGCCGGACGATCAGGTCGCGCCGCTCGAAATAGGCCAGGCGCTGGAACGTCCCGAACCGGATATGGCTGTGCGACAGGCGGGTCAGGACGGCCGAGCGCGTCGGACTGGGCTCGTCCCCGCGCGTCAGCGCCTCGCCGGTCTCGATCAGCGAAAAGGCCCGCGACGTCGGCGCGCCCAGCGCCTCCAGCAGCGTGGCGGCCAGGATCTCGCGCACCCCGCCCTTCAGGGTCAGGCGACCATCGCCGGCCCGCGACCACGGCGTCTGGCCAGAACCCTTGGTCGCCAGGTCCAGCAGGCGGTCCGTCCCGCGCTCCCGGGCCTGGGCGAACAGGAAGCCCCGTCCGTCGCCGAGGTCGGGGTTGTAAACGCGGAACTGGTGGCCGTGATAGCGCATGGCCAGCGGGACCGACTGGTTGTCCGGCAGCGGATCGAAGCGGCCGAAGTGACGGATCCAGGCGGCGTCATCCAGCGCCTCCAGCCCCACGGTCGCGGCCGCCCGATCGTTGCGGAAGCGCAGGACGGTCTCCGGGAAATCGGCCGGCTGGACCGGATCGGCGAAGTCGCCTCCCAAGGCCTGGAAACGCGGGTCAGGACGGTAGGCGGGCGTGAAGCTCATGGTCGCCAGATGAGGCCGGCTCGCCCCTCGCGCAAGGCCGTTTCGAATTTCGATGACGCCACGGGAACATTGTCGCTTCCCGGCAACAGACTGTCACGGAACCTTAGGAAAAAAGGGAATTTTGCTTGCCGAGGCCGGGAGCGGCGCCTAACCCTTTGCTATCCATTCGAACAATCGTTCGGGCGGAGCAACGAAAAACGAGCCGGGGGCGGGCAAGCGCTCTTGGCCAAACAACCGAGGTAGGAAATGCGCTTCACCCAGGTGCTTTGCGGCACTGCGTCCGCTGTCGTCCTCGCCGGTCTTGGCGCCGCCAGCGCCGCGCAGGCCCAACAAGCCGCGAGCGACGTCCAAACCGTCGACAGCATCGTCGTCACCGCCCAGAAGCGGGAACAGAACCTGCAGGACGTGCCGGTCGTCGTGACCGCCGTCGGCGCCAAGCTGCTGCAAGACACCGGCGTCAAGGACATCAAGGATCTGACGATCCTGACCCCCGGCCTGACGGTCACCTCGACCTCGTCGGAGGCCTCGACCACCGCGCGCGTGCGCGGCGTCGGCACCGTCGGCGACAACCCCGGCCTGGAAAGCTCGGTCGGCGTGGTGATCGATGGCGTCTATCGTCCCCGCAACGGCGTCGGTTTCGGCGACCTGGGCGAGATGGAGCGGATCGAAGTGCTGAAGGGGCCGCAAGGCACCCTGTTCGGCAAGAACACCTCGGCCGGCGTCATCAACGTCGTCACCAAGCAGCCCGAGTTCAATTTCGGCGCCAATGGCGAGCTGACCTTCGGCAACTACAACGCCAAGGGCGTGGCCCTGTCGGTCACCGGTCCGCTGGCCGGCGACAAGCTGGCCGGCCGCCTCTACGTCGCCGGTCGCAAGCGCGACGGCTTTAACGACGTGGTCACCGGCCAGGGTCCCTCCAAGCGCGACCAGGACGCCGATTCCAACTTCTACACCGTGCGCGGCCAGTTGCTGTTCATCCCGGATGACAAGGCCACGTTCCGCGTGATCGGCGACTACACCAAGCGCAACGAGAACTGCTGCGGCGCGGTGCAGATCCGCACCGGTCCGACCGCAGGCATCCTGGCCCTGGTCTCGGGTCAGGCCACGCCGGTTGCCACGACCGCCAACCCCTACGCCCGGATCGCCTATTCGAACCGCGGCGCTCCGGCCACGATCACGGACAAGGGCGTGTCGCTGCAAGGCGACATCGAGCTGCCGATCGGCACGCTGACCAGCGTCTCGGCCATTCGCCAGTGGCGGACCGACAACGGCCAGGACTCCGACTTCAGCCTCGCCGACCTGGCCTATCGCAACAAGGACGGCACCAACTACTCGAAGTTCACCACCTACAGCCAGGAACTGCGCCTGGCCGGCAAGACCGACAAGTTCGACTGGATGGTCGGGACCTTCCTGGCGGACGAACGCCTGGAGAACCGCACCAACTTCCTCTACGGCAATGACTACGAGCAGTATCTGGGCCGCCTGCTGTCACGCTCGGCGGCCAATCCGGCCGGCATCGCCAACTTCATCGCTCTTCTGCTGAACCGCGCGCCGAACACCTCGTTCCCCGCCGGCCAGGGCATCTATGACCGCTACGACCAGCGCGCCCGTTCGATCGCCCTGTTCACCAACGACACCTGGCACGTGACCGACGCGTTCGAGATCACGGGCGGCCTGCGCTACACCTCGGAAGACAAGAAGCTCAACACCTACCAGACCAACAGCGACGGCGGCGTCGGCTGCGGCACGGCGCTGTCGCCGGCCGGCCAGGCCCGCATCGCCGGCATCGTCGGCGCGGCCAACGCCGGCGTGGTGATCGGCAACCTCTGCCTGCCCTGGGCCAACCCGCTGTTCAACGGCCGCGGCACCGTCCAGACCCGCACCGAGAAGGAGTGGAGCGGCACGATCAAGGCTTCGTACCGCATCTCGCCGGAGGTCTTCACCTACGCCTCCTACGCGCGCGGCTACAAGGGCGGCGGCTACAACCTGGACCGCACCCAGTCGTCGAACGGTCTGCCCTCGGGCGCGGCCGGCGTGGCGCCGATCTACGACACCTCGTTCCCGGGCGAGTTCGTCGACAGCTACGAAATCGGCCTGAAGAACACGCTGTTCCACCGCACCGTGCTGTTCAATGTCAGCGGCTTCTATCAGAAGTTCACCGACTTCCAGCTCAACACATTCCTGGGCACCTCGTTCGTGGTTCGCTCGATCCCCGAGGTCACCTCCAAGGGTGTCGACGCCGACTTCCTGTGGTTCACCCCGATCCACGGCCTGACGGTCCAAAGCGGCTTCACCTACGCCGACACCAAGTACGGCAAGCAGCCGATCCCGAACGATCCAGGCAACGCCCTGGCGCTGCTGCCCGGCAGCAACCTGTCGCTGGCTCCGAAGTACTCGGCCTCGGGCTCGCTGACCTACGAGACCCCGGTCGGCGACAACCTGAAGGCCCGCTTCAACATCGGCGCCAAGTACTCCAGTTCGTACAACACCGGCTCGGACCTGTTCCCGCCCAAGATGCAGAAGGCCTACACGGTCGTGAACGGCCGCATCGGGCTCGGCTCGGCCGACGACCACTGGACCGTCGAACTGTGGGCTCAGAACCTGTTCAACGAGAAGTACATGCAGGTCGCCTTCAACGGCACCCTGCAAGGCTCCTCGGGGCTCAGCGCCACGCAGAACACCTACAACCCGGCGCTGGACACCATCACCTACGATGCGTTCCTCGGCGCGCCGCGCACCTACGGCGTGACCCTGCGCTCGAAGTTCTAACCGGGAGGGGGACACCGGCGGGCGACTGGGAACAGGGCCCGTCGGCTTTCGGGAGCGGGAAGGGCGATCCGGGGGACCGGGTCGCCCTTTTCCGTGCGCGGTCCCCAAGCGAACAGGCTCCGTCCCCTGAAAATTCGCGACGCGTCGTCGACGCGGGGTTTGCGATCGGGCCGCATCACATCAGCATGGGCGCGGGGGAATCGTTCGAAGCGTCGGAGCCGCGCCCATGAAGACGATCCGCTTTCTGGGGTTCTGGATCTGCCTCGTCCTGGGCCTGGCCCTGGGGAGCTGGAGCCAGCGGCCGCCGGCGCCGGTCGCCGCCAACGCGCCCGAGACCGCGTTCTCCGCCGAGCGCGCGTTCGTCGACGTCGCCGCCATCGCCCAGAAGCCCCACCCCGCCGGCTCGGCCGAGATCGCCAAGGTCCGCGACCATCTGCTGGCCCGCATCGCCGCGGTGGGGCTGGAGGTCTCGGTCCATCCCGGTGAGGGCTTCCTGTCGCGCAATGGCCCCGACGGCCAGCCTCCGCGCGCCCTGACCGTGGCCGCCGTGCAGAACCTGGTCGGCGTCCTGCCCGGCAAGGACCGCGACCTGCCGGCGGTCCTGGTGATGAGCCACTATGACTCGGCCCCCAACTCGCCCGGCGCCGCCGACGACACGGCCGGCGTGGCCGCCGCCCTGGAGATCGCCCGCGCCCTGAAGGCCGGCGCCCAGCCGCTCCGCGACGTCATCTTCCTGTTCACCGACGCCGAGGAACCGGGCCTGCTGGGCGCCGACGCCTTCTTCGGCCGCGACCCGCTGCTGAACCATGTGGGCCTGGTGGTGAACATGGAGGCGCGCGGCGACGCCGGTCGGGCGGCGATGTTCCAGACCGGTCCGGACAACGGGTCGCTGATGCGGGTCTTCGCCAGCGCCGCCAAGGCGCCGTCGGCCAATTCGCTGGCCTCGACGGTGTATGGCAAGATGCCCAATGACACCGATTTCACCCACGCAGTGCGCAAGGGCCTGCCGGGCCTGAACCTGGCCTTCATCGACGACCAGCTGGCCTATCACACGCCGCTGGCCACGCCCGCCCATCTCGAGAAGGGCAGCCTGCAGCATATCGGCGACCAGACCCTGCCGACCGTGCGCGCCCTGGCCGACGCCGCCGCGCTGCCGGCCAAGACGCCCGACGCCATCTATTCCGACCTGCTGGGCCTGGTGCTGATCAGCTATCCGCCGGTGGTGGGCTGGGTGCTGCTGGGCGTGATCGCCTTCCTGATCGGCTTCACGGCCTCGCGCACCCTGGCCGCCGGCGCCGCCAGCGGCTGGGAGATCGGCCGAGGCGCGGCGGGCCTGCTGCTGATCGGCTCCAGCGCCGCTCTGGCGCTGCACCTGGTCGGGCGCGCCTTGGCCATCCAGGACGCCCAGACGCTCTATCGCCTGCTGACGCGCTTCGATCCTCTGCTCTGGGGCGCGGCCAGCATCGCGGTCGCCGCCGGCCTGGCGGTCGCCACGGCCCAGGCGCGGGGGGCCAACCGGATCATCCCCTGCGTCGTCGCCCTGGCTCTCGGCGGCGCGTGCAGCCTGGCCGGCGGCCTCGACGCGGTCGGCCTGGGTCTCGGCGTCGCGACCTGCGTGTTCGGCCTGGCGGCGTTGGGGCAAAGAACCGGCGCCCTGGGCGCCTGGATCGGCGGGATGATCGTGCTGCTGGCCCTGTCGATCGCGGCCCAGGTTCTGGCCCCGGGCGCGACGGTGATGTTGGTCTGGCCGCTGCTGGTCGCCGCCCTGGGCGCGGCCCTGGTCATCGGCGTCGGCGGCACGCGCGACAAGCGGGCGGCCCTGGCCCTGACCGTCGTCGTCGGCCTGCTGGCCATCCTCTCGACCGCCCAGCTGACCGCCTGGGGCGCGTGGACCTTCGCCGGCGTCGGCCTGATGGAGCCGGCGATCCTGGCCCTGTTCGCCATGCTGGCCGCCCCGGCCCTGTCGCCCCTGGTCCATGACTTCGCCGCGACCCGCTGGGCCTGGCGCGCCGCCGGCGTGCTGGTCGTGGCGGGGCTGGGCCTGATCGCCAACGCCGATCGCGTGGGCGGCGACGCCGCGCGACCGGCCGTGACCCACGCCATTCAGGTCGCCGACCTCTCGACCGGCAAGGCCTGGCGGCTGACCGAGGCCGCCAAGCTGGACGCCTGGACCAAGGCGGCCCTGCCCGACGACGGCGGTTCGGATCCGAAGAAGCAGGCCCTGCCGCCGTTCTGGCCGCATCCGGTCTGGATTTCCGAGAGCCGCCCCGCCCCGGTCGCCCCGCCGCAGCTGACCGTGGACCGCAGCGACGACCGCCTGCTGATCCGCCTGATCCCCGCCCCCGGCGCGGAGCTTGTCAGCCTGCGTCTGCGTCCCAGCGGCCAGCTCACCCAGCCGCGCCTGAACGGACGTCCGGTCACGCTGGCGACCGCCCCCGGCGCCTGGTCCAGCCTGACCTATTACGCGCCCGACCCGAACGGCGTGACGCTCAGCTTCACGGCTTCGGCGCCCGGCAAGATCGAGGTCGCGGCCCTGGAATATCACGACGGCTGGCCCGCGACCGCCAAGGCCCCGCCGGCCAAGCCGCCCGGCCTGATGGCCATCGGCCAGTCGGACAAGACCGCGGTGCTGGTGCGGGCCGGGATGAGCTGGTGAGGCGTCAGACGGCGAAGACGCCGTCGCCCGGCGTCTTGGCGTAAAGCGCCTCGACCCGATCGGCCCGCCGCTCCAGCGTCGCGCGCTGGTTCACGTAGCCCTTGTCGGTGATCTCGCCCGCGTCGATCGAGGGCGGCTCGGTCAGCAGGGTGAAGCGCCCGATCCGCCGCGACGAACCGCCGGCGGCGTCGTTGAAGGCCGAGAGCCGCTCGCGGACGATGGCGACCAGCTTCTCCAGCGGCGTCCCCGGCCCCGGGTCGGCGACCAGCGCCGCCAGTCCGGCCGGCGAGGGCCACAGCATCGCGCCGATGAACGGCTTGTCCTGCCCGGTGATCACCGCGTCGTGGATGTAGGGGCTGCAGGCGGCGACGATGTCGGGCCGCAGCACACCGACGCTGACCCAGGTGCCGCTGTCCAGCTTGAAGTCCTCGGTCACCCGGCCGTCGAACACCAGGCCCTTGGCCGGGTCCTCGGGATCGACGAACCGCGCCGCGTCACCCAGCTTGTAGAAGCCCTCCTCGTCGAAGGCCGCCGCCGTCCTTTCCGGGTCCTTGTGGTAGCCGGCCGCCACGGTCGGTCCCTTGACCCGCACCTCGTACTTTGAGCCGCTGGGCGCCAGCTTCAGTTGGATGCCCGGCAGCGGCAGGCCCACCAGCCCGACCCGCTCGGTGACCCAGTGGGTGACGGTGACGCCTTGCGTCTCGGTCGCGCCATACATCGTCGTCAGCGGGATGCGCTGGCCGGTCTCGGCCACGGCGAGCGCCTGGATCCGCTCATAGACGTCGTTGGACAGCGTCGCGCCGCCATAGCCCATGTAGCGCAGGTTCTTGAAAAACGCGCGCCGCAGGACGGGATCGTTCTCCATCGCCTCGGCCAGCATCGAAAAGGCGATCGGCGCCGAGCCGAACACGGCCGGCGAGACCTCGTAAAGGTTCTTGATCGTCGTCTCGAACAGGCCCGGCAGCGGTTTGCCCTCGTCGATATGCAGCGTGCCGCCGGCCCAGATCACCGCGTTGAAGCCGATATTGCCGGCCGAGATGTGGCTCCAGGGCATCCATTCCAGGCTCTGCGGGACCTCTCCGGTCTCGGGCTCGGCCAGCCTCAGCCCCTCCTGGCCGGCGATGACGCCCGCCATCATGCCGTGGGTCTGCGGCACGGCCTTGGGCAGGCCGGTCGAGCCGGAGGTGAACAGGAACTTGGCCACGGTGGCCGGACCGACCGCCTCGCGCGCCGCCGCGACGGCCGGCGTCGGCGGCGTCGCGGCGACCTCGGCGAACGGGATCGCCCCCTCGCCGATCCCGTCGACCGTCACCAGGACGAGGGTCGGGTCGATGGCTCTCAGCGTCTCCAGGGCCTTGGCGAACAGCGCGCCGCTCTGGGCGAAGACGACGCGCGGCGCGACCTTCTCGAAACAGTGCCGGAGCTTGGCGTGGTCGGTCGAGATCAGGCTGTAGGCCGGGCTGATCGGCGCGGCCGGGACCCCAGCGGCATAGGCGCCCAGCGTCATCAGGGCGTGCTCGATCGAATTGCCCGACAGGATCATGACGCTGTCGGCGCCCGTCAGGCCCTGGTCCAGCAGCCATTGGGCCAGGCCCTCGACCGCGCGATGGGCCTGGCCGTAGGTGACTTCGCGCCAAGGACCGTGATTGGGTTCGCGCTGCTTGATGTACGGACGATCCGGATGCGCGGCGGCCTTCTCCGCGATCAGGTGGGCGATCGAGCGCGGCCCCTCCCCGGGCGCGTGGTTCGAGGTGATCACGATCGTCCCGTCGGCGCGCCGCTCGACGCTGACGTCGGGACCCTTCATCGGCAGGGGCTTGAAGGCGACCGTGCTGGCGTCGCGCGACGGCGACGCGCCATCCGGCGGCGTCATGGTCTCACTCCCTGGTTATCGTTGTTCTGTGGGCCTTGACGGTAACGGAAAGCCCGCGCGCGGCAAGGTTGACGTTCGGGGAGGAGAGGTCAGCCC
>NZ_SZWJ01000097.1:0-15800 GCF_012184455.1 Caulobacter sp. SSI4214
GGCGGCCTCTATGCCGAGCGGCGGATCGAGCGGGCCCGCCACGTCGAGGTGCAGATCGTCGGCGACGGCGCCGAGGTCCTGGCCCTGGGCGATCGCGACTGCTCGCTGCAGCGCCGCAACCAGAAACTGGTCGAGATCGCCCCGGCCGCCCTGCGGGCCAACCAGCGCGCGGCCCTGGCCGGCTGGTCCGAACGGCTGTGCGCCGGCTATCGGGGCCTGGCCACGGTCGAGTTCCTGATCGACGCCGATACGGACGAGGCCTTCTTCATCGAGGTCAATCCCCGGCTTCAGGTCGAGCACACGGTGACCGAGGAGGTCACGGGCCTGGACCTGGCGCGGCTGCAATTCGACCTGGCGTCCGGCGCCCGCCTGTCCGACCTGGGCCTCGCCGACGCGCCGGCCGCCTTCGGCGTGGCCATCCAGGCGCGGGTCAACGCCGAGACCCTGACCGCCGAGGGCGTGGTCAAGCCGTCCGGCGGCACGATCACCGCCTGGGCCCCGCCGGGCGGTCCGGGCGTGCGGGTCGACGCGGCCGGCGCCGCGGGCCTGAGCGTCGGGACGGCCTATGACAGCCTGCTGGCCAAGGTCATCGTCCGTGGACGGACGCTCCCCGAAGCCTCGGCCCGGCTGGACCGGGCGCTGGCCGAGTTCCGCGTCGGCGGCGTGGCGACCACCGCGCCGCTGATCCGGGCGATCCTGGCGGCGGCGCCGGACAACCCCACCACCCGCTTCATCGAGGACCACGCGGCCGAGCTGGTCGCGGGCTTGCCCGAAGACACCCCCGGCCCGGCGTTCGAGACCCTGGACGGCGCGGTCGCCGCCGCCGCCCCGCTGTCGGCCACGGTCGGGTCGATCGCCGTCTCCGAGGGCGACCTCGTCCGGCCCGGCCAGGCGCTGGCGGTGCTGGAGGCCATGAAGATGGAGCACCTGGTCAACGCCCCCTCGGGCGGCCGGGTGCTGAGGATCGCCGCCGCGCCCGGCCAGGCCGTCGCCGAAGGCCAGCCGCTGGTCTTTCTGGAGCCGATGACGGTCGAGGGCGGCGCGGCCGTCGAGACGGCGGCCGAGGACCTGGACGCGATCCGCCCCGACCTCGCCGAGGTCGTCGCCCGTCACCGCCACACCCTCGACGAAGCCCGCCCCGACGCGGTCGCCAAGCGCCGCAAGACCGGCCATCGCACGGCGCGCGAGAACATCGACGACCTGGTCGATCCGGGCAGCTTCCTGGAATACGGCGCCCTGGCCATCGCGGCCCAGAAGCGGCGGCGCTCGACCGAGGACCTGATCGCCAACACCCCGGCCGACGGCCTGATCACCGGCATCGGGACCGTCAACGGCGCCCTGTTCCCACCGGACAGGGCGCGCACCGCCGCCCTGGCCTACGACTTCACCGTGCTGGCCGGCACGCAGGGCGCGATGAACCACCGCAAGTCCGACCGGCTGATGAGCATCATCGCCGACCAGCGCCTGCCGGTGGTCTGGTTCGCGGAAGGCGGCGGCGGACGGCCGGGCGACACCGACACCACCGCCGTGGCGGGCCTGGACGTGCCGACGTTCCGAAGCTTCGCCCAGCTGTCGGGCCTGGTCCCCAAGATCGCCATCGTCGCCGGCCGCTGCTTCGCCGGCAACGCCGCCATCGCCGGGCTTTCGGAGATCATCATCGCCACCCGGGGCAGCAATCTCGGCATGGGCGGCCCGGCGATGATCGAGGGCGGCGGCCTGGGGGTGTTCAAGCCCGAGCAGATCGGCCCCTCGGCCCATCAGTGGAAGAACGGGGTGATCGACATCCTGGCCGACGACGAGGCCCACGCCACGCGGCTGGCCAAGCGGGCGCTGTCCTATTTCCAGGGCGCATTGCCCAGCTGGACCGCGCCGGACCAGCGGCGGCTGCGAAGCGCGATCCCCGAGAACCGGTTGCGCGTCTATGACGTCCGCGCCCTGATCGAGATCCTGGTCGACGCGGACTCGTTCCTGGAGCTGCGCGGCGGCTTCGCGGCGGGCATGGTCACGGGCCTGATCCGGATCGAGGGCCGGCCGATGGGCCTGATCGCCAACGATCCGCGCCACCTGGGCGGCGCCATCGACTGCGAGGGGGCCGAGAAGGCCGCCCGGTTCCTGCAGCTATGCGACGCCTTCAGCTTGCCGGTGCTGAGCCTGTGCGACACGCCCGGCTTCATGGTCGGTCCCGACAGCGAGGACGCCGCCGCCGTGCGCCGCGTCAGCCGCCAGTTCATCGCCGGCGCCAAGCTGCGCTCGCCGCTGTTCACCGTGGTGACGCGCAAGGGCTATGGCCTGGGCGCCCAGGCCATGGCGGGCGGCTCGTTCCACGCCCCGGCCTTCATCGCCGCCTGGCCGACCGGCGAGTTCGGCGGCATGGGCCTGGAGGGCGCGGTCAAGCTGGGCTATCGCAAGGAGCTGGAGGCGGAGAGCGACCCGGTCAAGCAAAAGGCGCTCTACGACCAGCTGGTGGCGCGGCTCTACGCGGCCGGCAAGGCGACCAGCATGGCCGCGGCGCTGGAGATCGACGCGGTCATCGACCCGGTCGACACGCGGCGCTGGATCGTCGGCGGCCTGGACGCGGCGGCCGGCGTGAGCCGCCCCTGGGAAGCGCGGGTGGACAGCTTCTAGCCGGCGTTTCCCGCGCCCGCCGTTGCATAGGTACTTATTATACTATAAATGACGCGGTCGTAAGCAAAGGCAGGCCTTCGGGCCGCGTTAGGGACGGTCATGAGCGACGAGAACGCGGGCAAGCGCCTGCGCAGCGGCGGCACATACGGCAAGCTGGATCGGGACGGTTTCATCCACCGATCGTGGATGAAGAGCCAGGGTCTGCCCGACGACGTGTTCGACGGCCGTCCGGTGATCGGCATCTGCAACACCTGGTCCGAGATCACCCCCTGCAACGCGCACCTGCGCGAGATCGCCGAGCACGTGAAGCGCGGCGTCTGGGAAGCCGGCGGCCTGCCGCTGGAGTTCCCGGCCATGTCGCTGGGCGAGACCCAGATGCGGCCGACGGCCATGCTGTTCCGCAACCTGCTGGCCATGGAGGTCGAGGAGTCGATCCGGGGCAATCCGATCGACGGCGTCGTGCTGCTGGGCGGCTGCGACAAGACCACGCCGGGCCAGCTGATGGGCGCGGCCAGCGTCGACCTGCCCACCATCGTCGTCTCGTCGGGCCCGATGCTGAACGGCAAGTTCCGGGGCAAGGACATCGGCTCGGGCACCGACGTCTGGAAGTTCTCCGAAGCCGTCCGCGCCGGCGAGATGACCCTGGCCGACTTCATGTCGGCCGAGAGCGGCATGAGCCGCTCGCCGGGCACCTGCATGACGATGGGCACGGCCTCGACCATGGCCGCGATCATCGAGGCCATGGGCCTGTCCCTGCCCTACAACGCCAGCATCCCCGCCGTGGACGCCCGTCGCCGGGCCCTGTCGCACGAGACCGGCCGCACGATCGTGCGGATGGTCAAGGAAGGCCGGACGCTGTCCCAGGTCGCCACCCGCGCCGCGTTCGAGAACGCCCTGCGCGTCCACGCCGCGATCGGCGGCTCGACCAACGCCGTCGTCCACCTGCTGGCCCTGGCCGGACGCCTGGGCGTGACGCTGGAGCTCGAGGACTTCGACCGCCTGTCGCGCGACGTGCCGCTGCTGGTCGACCTGCAGCCGTCGGGCCGCTTCCTGATGGAGGACCTGCACTATGCCGGCGGCCTGCCGGCGGTGATGAAGCAGCTGGAAAAGCTTCTGCATCCCGAGGCCCCGACCGTCGCCGGCCACCGCATCGGCGCGCAGTACGAGAGCGCAGAGGTGTTCAACGCCGAGGTCATCCGCACGATGGACGCCCCGGTGAAGCCCGACAGCGGCATCTGGGTGCTGCGCGGCAACCTCGCCCCCGGCGGGGCGGTGATGAAGCCCAGCGCCGCCAGCCCGCACCTGCTGAGCCATCGCGGCAAGGCCGTGGTGTTCGAGAGCATCGAGGACTTCCGCGCCCGCATCGACGATCCGGACCTCGACGTCGACGAGACCTCGATCCTGGTGCTCAAGGGCTGCGGCCCCAAGGGCTATCCGGGGATGCCGGAAGTCGGCAACATGCCGCTGCCTCGAAAGCTGCTGGAAAAGGGCGTCAAGGACATGCTGCGCATCAGCGACGCGCGGATGAGCGGCACCGCCTATGGCGCGGTAATCCTGCACGTCTCGCCCGAGGCGGACGCCGGCGGCCCGCTGGCCGTGGTCCGGAGCGGCGACGAGATCGTGTTCGACGGCCCCTCGCGCGCCCTGACCCTGGCGATCGGCGCCGAGGAGCTGGAAAGCCGCCTGGCCGCCTGGCGCGCCAACCGCCCGGCCCCGACCTATACGCGCGGCTACGCAAAGCTCTATGTCGACCACGTGCTGCAGGCCGACCAGGGCGCGGACCTGGACTTCCTGGTCGGGTCGTCGGGCTCGGTCGTCACCCGCGAAAGCCACTGATGGACCAGGACGTGGTCATCGTCGGCGACTGGGGCACCTCGCGCCTGCGGCTGTGGCTGCGCCAGGGCAAGGCGGTAATCCACCGGCGCGACGGCCCCGGCGTCTCGGCCCTGACCGACACGCCGGAGAAGACCTTCCTGGACCTGGTCGGCGACTGGCGCGAGGCCAACCCGGCCCGCGCGGTGATGTGCGGCATGGTCGGTTCGCGGATCGGCTGGCGCGAGGCGGCCTACGCCCCCTGCCCGGCCGGCGTCGCCGAGGTCGCCGACAAGGCGCTGAACTTCGAGGCCGACGGCCTGCCGGTGACGCTGGTCCCGGGCCTCTCGTGCGTGAACCCGCTGGGCGGCCCCGACGTCATGCGCGGCGAGGAGACCCAGGTCTTCGGCGCCCTTTCGCTGAACCTGGCCCTGAAGACCGGCCGCCATCTGCTGGTTCTGCCCGGCACCCACAACAAGTGGACCGTGGTCGAGGACGGCAAGGTCGCGGGCTTCGTCACCGCCCCGGTCGGCGAGACCTTCGCCCTGCTGAAGCAGCACTCGACCCTGGCCGCCGGCGGCGGAGCGCGGGTCGACGGCTCGGCCGAGGGCTTCGCGCGCGGCCTCGCCCGCGTCGCCGAGCACGGCGCGGCGCGCCTGACCCACCTGATGTTCGAGACCCGCGCCCGCCAGCTGCTGGACGGCATGAGCCCGGCCGACGCCATGGGCTATCTGTCGGGCCTGCTGGTCGGGGCCGACGTGGCCGCCGCCCGCGACTGGTTCGGACCGATGGACGCGGTGACCGTGATCGGCGCCGGCGGCCTCTGTGATCTCTATGTGCAAGCCCTGGCCCAGGCCGGGGTCCAGGCCGCGACCGTCGATGGCGACGCGGCCGTCCTCGCCGGACTGGCGGCGATCTCCAAGTCGCGGGAAGCGTAACATGTCCAATCCTCCCCCCATCGTGGCCATCCTGCGCGGCGTGAAGCCGGACGAGATCCTCGACATCGCCGCCGCCCTGGTCGACGCCGGCGTCCAGGCGATCGAGGTGCCGCTGAACTCGCCCGATCCCCTGGTCAGCATCGAGAAGCTGTGCGCCGCCTTCGGCGACAAGGCCCTGTGCGGGGCCGGCACGGTGCTGTCCCCCGAGGCGGTCGATGACGTGACCAAGGTCGGCGGCAAGCTGATCGTCACCCCGAACGTCGATCCGGACGTCATCCGCCGCGCCGTCGCGCTGGGCCTGACGGCCATGCCCGGCTTCGCCACCCCCACCGAGGCCCTCGCGGCGGTGAAGGCCGGGGCCAAGGCGCTGAAGCTGTTCCCGGCCGGCACGTTCGGCCCGGGCCACATCAAGGCGGTCAAGGACGTGCTGCCCAAGGACGTGCTGGTCTACGCCGTCGGCGGGGTCGGCGCGGCCAATCTGGAGCCCTGGCGCGCGGTCGGCGTGGCGGGCGTCGGCGTCGGCGGGGAACTCTATCGCCCCGGCTACACCGCGGCCGAGGTCGGCCAGCGCGCGGCGGCCCTGGTCGCCGCCTGGCGCCAGGGTTGATCGCGATCCAGACTCACGGTCCATGACAAGAACGCGCTCGGCGAACGGCACTTGCCGAAACGGCGCGGCGCGGCTGTAGTCGGCCGAACCGCTTCGTTGGCCAGCGGAGCAATCTCGATGCGTGGCGACGCCCGCGTCGTCGCGAGAAGGAAGAAGAGTCGCCGATGCGGACCCAGCCCGGCTTGAGCTTGACCTACGGACTGGTCGAGCAACTCGGTCAGGCCATCGTGACCGGCGAATACGCCCAGGTGGGCTTTCCGACCGAGGGGGAGCTATCCAAGCAGTTCGGCGCCAGCCGCACCGTGACGCGCGAGGCGGTCAAGATGCTGACCGCCAAGGGCCTGCTCAGCGCCCGGCCGCGCCACGGCACGGTGGTGGAGCCCGAGGCCGAGTGGAACATGCTCGACCCCGACGTGCTGCGCTGGCTTCTGGAGCGCAAGTTCTCCCTGCGACTGCTGGCCGACTTCACCGAGATGCGCCTGGGGATCGAGCCGGCCGCCGCCGCCCTGGCCGCGCGCAACGCCGACGAGGCGGGGCTGGAGGAGATCCGCAAGGGCCTGCGCCGGATGGAGGCCGCCGCGGAGGGCGAGGACGACCCGCTGTCGGCCGACATCGCCTTCCACATCGCCATCCTGAACGCGACCAAGAACCCCTTCTATCGCGAGCTGCACGAGCTGGTGAACACGGCCCTGCGCATCTCGATCCGCTTCACCAACCGCATCAAGGGCCGCACCGCCTCGATCCCGTCGCACGAGGACGTGGCCGAGGCGATCATCGCCCGCGACGCCGACAGGGCCCAGACCGCCATGCGCGCGATCATCGTCGACGTGTTGGAACTGATCCGCGCGGCCTCGCCCGCCACCGAGTCCGAAGCCGCCCGACGCGGGGGTTGAGGTCGGGCTCCAAGAACGCCTTATCCGCGACAAAACGCCTCTTCGCGCGATCCTAAAGATAGCGTTATCAAAACCTTTAGATCCGCCTCCCGGAGGCCGAGGCCGACGCTCGCCTCTGACGACGCGCCCTCGCGAATCCGTAGCGCAGGTTTAATGTTTCAACGGCTTGTCGAAGCCTCGGGTTCGCATAAGGTTCCGCCGATGGGCAAGGGCGATCCTTCACTGACGGATCAGGTCGACGACCTAGACCGCCTCACCGAGCGTGAGCGCGAATGCCTCCGACTCGTCGATCGGCACATGAGCTCCAAGGAAATCGCCCGGGAATTGGGCCTGTCCAAGCACACGGTCGACTGGCACCTGGACAAGGCCCGCCGCCGCCTGGGCGCCGCCGATCGCTACGACGCCGCCCGCCGGCTGTTCGATCGGGGATCGCGCGACGCCGCGCCCGGGCCGGGCGTCCCGTCGGGGTCCCCCCCTCCGATCGCGTCGGGGTCCGATCCGGCCCGGCTAGGCGATCCCCCCCTGTCACGGTCTCCTGGCGGCGTTGAGCAAGGAGCTTACCGTGCAGGAACTTACTCCGTATCAGAAGGACGCGATCGGCCGGGTGACCCACATTCGTCAGGACGTGATGAACTTCCAGAACGACTGGCCCCGCCTGAACACGGCCGAGCTGTTGCCCCCGATCACCTGGGGCGAGCTGGAGCGCCAATTGACGAGCCTTTCGGTCTCCCCGACGGGCGCGGCGATGGTGCGCGATCTGGTGGAGGCCACGCGCAAGCAGGCCCCGTTCAAGCCTTCGGAACTGGTGCTGCGGGAGATCCTCTGCATCGCCAGCGCGGTGATGGACGAGACGTTCCTGTCGGACTCCGACAGCTCTTCGCCGGACTTGGATGGGGTCGACCTAATCGACTGAGCCTTCCGCTCCGGCTGGCCTTCATCGCCGCCGTGATGGTTCTGACCGCCCTGGCGTTCGGATCGATCCTGGCGGGGCTCCACGCGCTGGAAGGCCTTCTGTGACCTGATCGTCGCGCCGCTGGGGCAGGCGCGATCGCTTCTCGGAACATCAAACCCTTAGCAACGCGCCGGCGGGCTGGCCGCGCGCGAGGAGAGAACGCATGCTCAAGGAACGCCGTCTCGCCGCCGAAACCGTGGCCGAGGCCCTTTTCGCCGCGGAAAAGGCCATCGACGCCGCGATCACCCAGACCGCCGCCCTGGCCGGCCTGATGCCCGCGACCCGTCAGGACGCCAACCTCTCGGCGATCATCGGTCAGGACGCGCTGATGCGCGCCATCGAGACGATGCAGGCCCTGGGCGTGGCGCGCCAGAACATCGTGGCCACCCATCAGCAATTGTCGGTCGCCCAGCGCGACATCGGCCTGTCGCGCGTGGCCTTCGGCGGCGGCGGTGAAAAGCCTCCGCCCCCGACTCAGACGGGCTTCCTTGAAGTCGTCGCGGACGAGCGCGAAGTCGCTTAGATAGCGCGCTCTAGCGAAATGCGGCGCCTGTTCCAGCGAGGGCTGGAACAGGCTCTAGATTCAAATATTGAGAGCGCGTTCGAGCGGTTTAACCGCTCACACTTGAACCTAACGCGCTCTAGCAACCGTCTGAAGACGCGATAGGGTGAGCGCATGACGCTCCACACCTTTCACCAGTGGGCCAGCCTGATCGTCCTGCTGACGTCGTGCGGGTTCGCTTTGAGCTTCGGCGGTCGGCCGGAACGTCTTTCCGCCGTGGCCATGATCTTGGCCTGGTTCGCTTCGGCCGTGTTGATGCGCACCGCCCGCGAGGCCGGTCTCGATATCGCCGTGATGACGGTCGACATCGTCCTCTTCCTGGTGGTCCTGGCGATCTCTCTAACCTCCGACCGCTGGTGGCCCATGTGGGCGAGCGCCTTCCTTGGACTGATCGTGCTAGTGCACCTCGCGGTCATGTTGGACCCAAAAATCTGGGGCCGAGCCTATTTCGCGGCCAGCAACCTCTTCAGCTACCTCACCATGTTCGCCCTGCTGATTGGCAGCCTGTCCCGCGCCTCCGGACAACGCCAGACCAGCGCCCCCTGACGCCGCGTCACCGCTGACATAGGCGCCACCGCCTGTTTTCCTCCCCGCGACAGGAGGAACACATGGGCGAAGCTTATATCGTGGCGGCCGCGCGGACGGCCGGCGGGCGCAAGGGCGGCAAGGTCTCGGGCTGGCATCCGGCCGACCTGGCCGGCGTGGTGCTGGACAGCCTGGTCGAGCGCGTCGGCGCCGATCCGGCCCTGATCGAGGACGTGATCCTGGGCTGCGTCGGCCAGGCGGGCGAGCAGTCCGTCAACATCGCGCGCAACGCGGTCCTGGCCTCCAAGCTGCCCGAGAGCGTGCCGGCCACGTCGGTCGACCGCCAGTGCGGCTCGTCGCAGCAGGCCATCCACTTCGCCGCCGCCACCGTGATGTCGGGGGCCATGGACATCGTCATCGCCGCCGGCGTCGAGAGCATGAGCCGCGTGCCGATGGGCCTGCCCTCGACCCTGCCCTACAAGAACGGCTTCGGGACCTATATGAGCCCGCGCATCCAGGCCCGCTATCCGGACATCCAGTTCAGCCAGTTCGCCGGCGCCGAGATGGTGGCCCGCAAGTACGGCCTGGAGCGCGACGTGCTGGACGCCTACGCCCTGACCAGTCACCAGCGCGCGGCGGCCGCGACCAAGGCCGGCAAGTTCGCCGCCGAGATCGTGCCGATCGAGGTCACCCTGCCGGACGGGACGACCGAGACCCACGCCGCCGACGAGGGCATCCGCTGGGACGCCTCGCGGGAGTCGATCGGCGCGGTGAAGCTGCTGGCCGAGGACGGTCGCCTGACCGCCGCCACCTCCAGCCAGATCTGCGACGGCGCGGCGGGCGTGATGATCGTCAACGAACGCGGCCTCAAGGCGCTCGGCGCGACGCCGCTGGCGCGGATCCACGGCATGACGGTGATCGGCCACGACCCGGTCATCATGCTGGAGGCGCCGATCCCCGCCACCCAAAGGGCCCTGGAGCGGGCCGGCATGAAGATCGGCGACATCGACCTCTACGAGGTCAACGAGGCCTTCGCCTCGGTGCCGACCGCGTGGCTTCAGGCGACGGGCGCCGACCCGGACAGGCTGAACGTCCATGGCGGCGCCATCGCGCTCGGCCACCCGCTGGGCGGCTCGGGGGCCAAGCTGATGACCACCCTGGTTCACGCCCTGAAGGATCGCGGCGCCCGCTATGGCCTGCAGACCATGTGCGAGGGCGGCGGCCTGGCGAACGTCACGATCGTCGAGCGGCTCTGATCGCCCTCTTTCCGCGCGAGGGAGGCGGTGGACGAGGGCGCGCGCCGCGCCGTCTCGTTCACCCCTCCGACGCGGTGGGGGGATATGGGGTGAGAGGGGATATGGGGAGACAGGCATGATCACCCTCTGGCACTGCCGCGACGCCCGCTCGTTCCGGCCGCTCTGGGCGCTGGAGGAGCTGGGCCTGCCCTATGAGCTGAAGCTGCTGCCATTCCCGCCGCGCTTCCACGCCCGGGACTATCTCGACGAAAACCCGCTGGGCACCATCCCGCTGCTGGTCGACGGCGAGACGCGGATGACCGAGTCCTCGGCGATGATCGAGTACCTGTCGATGCGCCATGGCAACGGCGCCCTGTCCGTGCGCCCCGACGAGGCCGGCTATGGCGCCTATCTGAACGGCCTGCTGTACGGCGAGGCGACCCTGACCTTTCCGCAGACCCTGGTGCTGCGCTACACGCGGCTGGAGCCCGAGGATCGGCGCAATCCCCAGGTCGCCGGCGACTACGCCCGCTGGTTCCTGGCGCGGCTGCGCGGCCTGGACGCCCGGCTCGAGACCGCGCCGTTCGTGGCTGGCGAGCGCTTCACCGGCGCGGACATTTCGGTGGCCTACGCCCTGCTGCTGGCCGAGACGCTGAATCTTTCCGAGCAGTTTTCCCCGGCCGTGACCGCGTACTGGGCCCGGATGCGGGACCGCCCCGCCTTCGTCCGGGCCAAGGCGGCGCAGGCTGGGACGGAACGCGACGTGAAAGCCTGACGCGCATTGAGGACCATTTATCGTCTTACGGTAAATTAACTCAGCGCCCCGGGGTTTGTCGGCTAGAAGGCCGGCGGGCTTTTAATTGTGGCTGGGGATATCGTCGTGCTGAACCGGATCGCGGGGCGTCGCCCGTCTGTGAGCGCGCTGGTCTTGATCCTGGGCGTCAGCGCGATCGCGCTGGCCGGCTGCGGCGACAAGAAGCCCAAGAAGGTCAAGGCCGCCGAGGGCGGGACCGCCGCCCAGACCGTCAGCGTGGCCCAGGTGGTCAGCGCGCCGATCGCTCGCCAGATCAACGCCAGCGGCACGATCTCGCCGTGGGAAGAGGTGCCGGTCGGCGCCGAGACCGGCGGCCTGACCGCCCTCTCCGTCAACGCCGAGGAGGGTCAGGTGGTCAAGGCCGGCCAGGTGCTGGTCAAGCTGAACGACACCCTGATCGCCGCCCAGTTGCGCCAGCAGGAGGCCAGCGTCGCGGCCGCCAAAGCCACCCTGGCCGAGGCGCGGGCGTCGCTGAACCGTTCGCGCGAGCTGAACGCCAAGGGCTACCTGTCGCAGGCGGGCCTGGACACCGCCACGGCCAAGGAGGGCTCTGCCGCCGCCAACCTGGCCGCCGCCGAGGCCGCGCGCGGCGAGACCGCCGCCCATCTGGCCCAGGCCACGATCCGCGCGCCGGTCGGCGGGCTGATCAGCCGCCGCAGCGTCCACAAGGGCCAGATCGTCACCGCCGGAAGCGAGCTCTTCCGCATCGTCCGCGACAGCCGCCTGGAGCTGAACGCCGAAATTCCCGAGACCGACCTCTCGGCCGTCAAGGCCGGGATGCCGGCCAAGGTCTATTCCGAAAAGGTCGGCCAGATGAGCGGCCGGGTCCGCATCGTCACCTCCGAGGTCAATCCGTCCAGCCGTCTGGGCATGGCGCGGGTGGCGCTGACCGCGATGGGCGCGTTCCGGCCGGGCATGTTCGCCCGCGCCACCATCGACGCCGGCGATCAGCCCGCCCTGGTCGTCCCCTCGGCCTCGGTGCTGTACCGCGAGAACCGTCCGGGGGTGTTCGTCGTCGACGCCGGCAAGAAGGTTCACTTCCGCCGGATCGACGTGCTGGCCACGACCGGCGACCGCGTCGCCGCCGCGGGCCTGAACCCGGGCGAGACGGTGGTGGTCGACGGCGCGGGCTTCCTGGGCGAAGGCGACCCCGTGCGCGTGGGCGCGACGCCGCGCGTCCAGACCCCCGCCCAACCGGCGCGCTGAGGACCGTCCGATGCGCAACATCTCATCCTGGGCGATCAAGAACCCGATCCCCGTCGTGATCCTGTTCCTGCTGCTGACGGTCTTCGGGATCGCCGGCTTCAAGAGCATGCGGATCAACAACAATCCCGACGTCGACTTCCCGTTCGTCGTCGTCACGGCCGTGCGCCCCGGCGCCGCGCCCCAGGAGCTGGAGACCCAGGTCACCCGGCTGATCGAGGACTCGGTCGCGGGCCTGGGCCAGGTGCGCCACATCACCTCCACCGTCGTCGACGGCGCCTCGACCACCTTCATCGAGTTCGAGCTGGGGGTGGACCACGAGCGCGTCACCAACGACGTGCGCAACGCCATGTCCAATCTGCGCGGCTCGCTGCCGCAGGACATGCAGGAACCGATCGTCACCCGGATCGACACCACCGGCAACGGCCTGATCACCTATGTGGTCCGGGCGCCGACCCTGACGCCGGAACAGCGCAGCTGGTTCGTCGACAACGACGTCAGCCGGGCGCTGCTAGCCATCAAGGGCGTGCGGCAGGTCAACCGGCAAGGCGGCGTGAGCCGCGAGATCGAGGTCGCGCTGGATCCCGATCGCCTGGCCGCCAGCGGCGTCACGGCCGCGGCCGTCAGCCAGGCCCTGGTCTCGTCCAACGCCGACCTGCCCGGCGGGCGGGTGACGATCTCGGGCGCCGAGCGGGCCATCCGCACCCTGGGCGCGGCCGGCTCGGTCGAGCAGCTGCGCGAGACCCGCGTGCCGATGTCCGGCGGGGGCACGGTGCGTCTGGGCGATCTGGGCACGGTCACCGACCACTGGGCCGAGCCCCGTTCGCGCGCCCGCTACGACGGCCAGGAGGTCGTGACCTTCAACATGGTCCGTTCGCGCGGCGGCTCGGAGGTCCAGACCGCCGAGAAGGTGCGCAAGGCCGTCGCCCAGCTGAACAAGGACCACCCCGAGCTGAAGATCGAGGAGGTCACCTCCAACGTCAAATATATCGAGAACAGCTACGCGGCCTCGATGGAGGCGCTGATCCTGGGCGCGGTGCTGGCCGTGCTGGTGGTGCTGCTGTTCCTGCGCGACTGGCGCGCCACTCTGCTGTCGGCCGTGGCCATCCCGCTGTCGCTGATCCCGACCTTCGCGGTGCTGGCGCCGCTGAACCAGTCGCTGAACGGCATCACCCTGCTGGCGCTGTCGCTGACCGTCGGGATCCTGGTCGACGACGCCATCGTCGAGATCGAGAACATCGTCCGCCACATGCGCGGCGGCAAAAGCCCCTACGCGGCGGCCATGGAAGCCGCCGACGAGATCGGCCTGGCCGTCGTGGCCACCACCTTCACCATCGTGGCGGTGTTCGCCCCCGTGGGCTTCATGCCCGGCATCATCGGCCAGTTCTTCAAGGCCTTCGCCCTGGCCGCCTGTATCTCGGTCCTGTTCTCGCTGGTGGTCGCCCGCCTGCTGACGCCGCTGATGGGCGCCTACATGCTGAAGGCCGACGCCAGCCATGAGGACAAGGACCCCCCGTGGATGGGGCCCTATCTGAAGGCGCTGAACTGGGGCCTGCGCAATCGCTGGAAGGTCCTGCTGATGGGCATTCCGCTGTTCGCCGGTTCGGTGTTCCTGGCCACCCGCCTGCCGTTCGAGTTCCAGCCGGCGGTCGATCGCGGCCGCGCCGAGTTCTCGGTCGAGCTGCCGCCCGGCGCGACGCTGGACGAGACCGACGCCGTGACCCAGCGCGTCACCAAGGCGCTGCTGGCCCGCAAGGAAGTGGTCAGCGTCTATGCGGCGGTCGGCGGCGACACGATCAACAAGGCCAGCGTCACCGCCGACCTGATCGACAAGCACCAGCGCATGAGCCAGCGGCAGTTCAACCGCGAGATGGTCGACCAACTGGCGGCCATTCCCGGCGCGCGCATCGGCTCGGGCAGCAACAATGGCGGCGGCCCCTCCAGCGGCGCGTCCTACACCCTGAGCCTGCTGGGCGACAACGGCCCGGACCTGGAAGCCGCCGCCCGCAAGGTCGAGGCCGAGATGCGCGGCGTCCCGGGCCTGGCCCACGTGGTCAACACCGCCGCGATCGCCCGGCCCGAGATCGTCGTCACGCCCAAGCCCGACCAGGCGGCGCGCGCCGGCGTCTCGGCGGGCGCGATCTCGCAGGCCGTGCGCGTGGCCACCATCGGCGACGTCGACCAGAACCTGCCCAAGTACAATCTCGGCGACCGCCAGGTGCCGATCCGCCTGCGCCTGTCGCAGAACGCCCGCGAGGACCTGGCGGTGCTGCAGACCCTGCGCGTGCCGTCGGCCAACGGACCCGTGCCGCTGGAGGCCGTGGCCGACATCCGCTTCGGCGCCGGTCCCTCGCAGATCAGCCGCCAGGACCGCTCGCGCGTGGCCACCATCACCGCCGAGCTGGACGGCATCGTCGTCGGCGAGGCGGCCAAGCGCGTCCACGCCCTGCCCTCGGTCAAGCACCTGCCGCCGGGCGTCAAGGAGACCCCGGCCGGCGATTCCGAGTTCATCGCCGAGATGGTCACCGGCTTCGTCGGCGCGCTCGTGACCGGCATCCTTCTGATGTACGTCGTGCTGGTGCTGCTGTTCCGCAGCTTCGCCCACCCGATCACGATCATGGTGGCCCTGCCGCTGGCCATCGGCGGCGCCTTCGGCCTGCTGGTGCTGGTCCACTCCAGCTTCTCGATCTCGACCCTGATCGGGATCCTGATGCTGATGGGCATCGCCGCCAAGAACTCGATCCTGCTGGTCGAGTACGCGATCATGGCGATGAAGGAACAGGGCATGGACAAGCGCACGGCGATCATCGACGCCGCCCACAAGCGGGCCCGGCCGATCCTGATGACCACCGTGGCCATGGGCGCGGGCATGATCCCGGTCGCCGTGGGCTTCGGAGCGGACGTCGAGTTCCGCGCCCCGATGGCCATCGCGGTGATCGGCGGCCTGATCACCTCGACCCTGCTGTCGCTGCTCTACATCCCGGTGGTGTTCGTGCTGATGGACGGTCTGAAGACCCGCGCCGAACGGCTGATGGGCCGGCTGTTCGGCGGCCGCCATCACGCGTCCGGCGACAAGCACGGCCTGAACGCGGCGGAGTAGACTCCCGCCGCGGACGGCGTCTTCGCGTCAGGCGCTCAGCGCGCGCGCCACCACCGGGGCCAGCCGATCGGCGATGATCCGCGCGCCTTCCGCGTTCGGATGGATGCCGTCGCCCTGCATGTAGCGGGCGACCCCGATCACGCCGGTGAAGAAGTCGGGCTCGAGGAACACCCCCTCCTCCTGGGCCAGCTGCGGATAGATCTGGCTGAAGCGGCGGGCGTAGTCGACGCCCAGCAGGGCCGGGGCGCGCACGCCCGCCAGCACCACGCGAATGCCGCGGGCCTTCAGGCGCTGGACGATGGCGCGGAGATTGGCGCGGGTCCACGCGGGGTCGGCGCCCTGCAGCAGGTCGTTGCCGCCCAGGGCCACGACGCAGACGCTGGTTCCGACCGGCACGCGCTCGACCCGCGCCAGGCCGCCCAGGGTGGTGTCGCCCATCACCCCGAAGCCGAAGACGCGGGCGCGGACGCGCAGCTGATCCAGCGCCGACTGCAGCCGCGCCGGCAGGGCCAGCCCCTCGGCCACGCCCAGGCC
>NZ_SZWJ01000098.1:0-15343 GCF_012184455.1 Caulobacter sp. SSI4214
TGTGGATGCGTCCGGTCGAGCGCGTCTACACCGCCCCCGCGCACGACGCCGCGCGCCTGACCCTGGCGGACGGCAGCGCCGTCACCCTTAGCCCGGGCGGGCGGCTGGAAACCCGCTTCACCCCCGGCCATCGCGCGGTCTCGCTCATCCGGGGAGACGCGTTCTTCGCCGTTCACCACGACAAGGCCCGTCCGTTCACCGTCGCCGTCCGCGACCGGACGCTGACCGTGCTGGGCACGCGCTTCAACGTCTCCGACGGCGAAAGCCTGCGGGTGTCACTGGTCGAGGGCTCGCTCAGGGTCAGCCAGCCGGGCGCGGCCAGCGTCGTGCTCCGTCCGGGCGAGCGCTATCTGGAAATCGGTTCGGCCAGCGCGGTGCAGGCCGGAAACGTCGCCGACGACGCGGCCTGGACCGGGGGTCGCCTGGTGCTGAACGGCGCGACCCTGGGCGAAGCGGCCCAGCGCCTGTCGCGCGCGTCCGGTCGCCGGGTCGCGCTGTCGGACCCGGCCCTGGCGACGCTGCGCCTGTCCGGCTCGCTCCGCATCACCCCCATGGAAGATGTCGGCGCCGCGCTTGAAGGTCTGCTGCCAGTCCAGACGCGGCTCACGCCGGCCGGCGACCTGATCATCTCGCCCAGAAAGTCCTCCGCTCACGGATGATTTTCCTAAGCCTTTGAATGAGCGTCATAAATAATTCACCGACGCCGGACTGAGGAAGGCGATCGACCGCCCCGTTCTTCTCCTCCGACCCGCGCTCCCCGCGGGCCAGATCAGAGAACGGGGGATACATGTTCCGCTCCATCACAACCGCTCGCTGCGCGGGCGCCGTCGCCGTCCTGGCCTTCGCCTCGCTGGCGGCTGGCCAGGCCCTGGCCGCCGACAACACCGCCGCCGCCGCGCCCGCCAGCGCCGACGCCGAGTCAGCCAACGCCGTCGACGCGATCGTCGTGACCTCCTACGGCAAGAGCCTGCAGGCCGCCGCCGCGCTGAAGCGCTCGGCCGCCTATGGCCTGGACGCTGTCAACGCCGAGGACATCGGCAAGTTTCCGACCCGCAACGCCGCCGAGGCCCTGCAGCTGGTCACCGGCGTGACCATCGATCGCCAGCGCGGCGCGGGCCTCTATGTCAGCGTTCGCGGCCTGGGTCCGCAGTTCCAATATACCGAGCTGAACGGCCGCTCGATCGCCGTCAACGACCTGATCGAGAACGGCGGCGCCAAGGGCCGTCAGTTCCGTTTCGAGGTTCTGCCCGCCGAAATGATCTCGCAGATCGAGGTCGTGAAGACCCCGACCGCCGACATGGACGAGGGCGCCCTGGGCGGCAACATCAACATCAAGACCTTCAAGCCCTTCGACCTGGGCAACAAGGCCGCCTTCTCGCTGCGCGAGACCTATAACGACGTGCGCGAGAAGGCCGACCCGTCGGGTTCGGGCCTGATCAGCTGGACCAACGCCGACAAGACCCTGGGTCTGCTGGCCTCGGGCCTCTATGACGAGCGTCACACCCGCACCGACCGTCTGTACATGGTGGGCTGGAACCTCGACAGGTTCACCTCGGTGCTGGGCAAGGGCCTCTACACCCCGACCCGCACGCGCCCGACCATCGAGACCGAGCACCGCAAGCTCTATTCGGGCGCCCTGTCGGGTCAATGGAAGCCCCGCAGCGACCTGCAGACCGACGTGGACGTGCTGGTGACGCGCCTCGACGCCGGCTACGACGAGTTCGGCCTCGACATCTATCCGGACGACACGACCTTCGCGACGCCGCAGTTCGTGGCGGGCAGCCAGAAGGTGGTCGGCGACAGCGTCGTCGGCGGCACGATCAACAACGTGCGCTGGATGGCCTCGCGCGAGACCAGCTTGAACCGTCATGACCTTTACGTCCTGGGCCTCAAGCAGACCTGGACCCCCGGCGCCTGGCGTTTCAACGTCGAGTACGGCTATTCGCGCGCCCGCAGCTATCACCCCGCCGGCCAGGCCACGACGCGCGATCGCATGGCCTTCTTCGCGCCGCTGACCTACGACTTCTCGCGCGGCTATACGGCGATCCCGCAGCTGACGACGACGGTCGACTACAGCAACCCCGCCAACTTCGTCGGCCAGGCCTTCGACTACACCTGGAAGGACTCGCGCGACACCGACGAGACCCTGCGCCTGGACGGCGCGCGCGTCTTCTCGGGCTGGTTCACCAAGATCGCGTTCGGCGCCGAGCAGCACAATATGAACCGCGCCTATCTGCGCCGGGACTGGACGCTGAACGACATCCTGAATGTTCCGATGACGACGCTGGGCTCCAGCTTCTACCAGCCCCTGCCCTATTCGGGCTTCCTGTCGCTGCTGTCGGGCAATTCGCCGCGCACGTGGCTGACGCCGACCAGCGACGCCTATTACCAGAAGCTCTACACCGCCGCGGTCGCCGCCCAGCCCTGGTCGCCCGCCGACCTGCGCAACTCGTTCATCGTCGACCAGAAGATCCGCAGCGCCTATCTGCGCGGCGACTTCAAGTTCGACGTCGGCGGCCTGCCGGTCAGCGGCAATCTCGGCGTCCGCTACGCCGACACCAAGCAGCTGGCCTCGGGCACGCTGATCAGCGGCTCGACGCCGGTGCCGGTCAGCTATCCGAAGACGTACAGCAACTGGCTGCCCAGCCTGAACGTCAAGGTCGACCTGCGCGACGACCTGATCGCCCGCTTCGCCGCCTCGCGCGTCGTCAACCGTCCGAACGTCACCGACAGCGCCCCGCGCATCACCGTCTCGCGTGACTCGCCGACGGCCTCGGGCGGCAATCCGGACCTCAACCCGTTCCTGGCCGACCAGTACGACGCCTCGCTGGAATGGTACCCGTCGCCGACCACGGCCCTGACCGGCGCGGTCTTCGTCAAGAAGATGGACAACTACATCACCGCCCAGAACACCACGATCCAGGTGCCCGGTCGCGGCGACGTGCTGCTGTCCTCCAACGTCAATGGCGGCGACGCCGAGGTGCGCGGCGTCGAGGCGGCCTACAACCAGTCGCTGTCGTTCCTGCCGGGCCTGTTCAGCGGCCTGGGCGTGCAGGCCTCGGTCACGCTGGTCGACAGCAAGGCCAACTACTTCGCCGGAAACCGTCAGATCAAGGATGATCTCGTGGGCCTGTCGAAGACCAGCTACAATCTGGTCGGCTACTATGAGAAGGGCCCGATCAGCGCGCGCCTGGGCTGGTTCTGGCGCTCGCGCTATCTGCAATCGATCGGCAGCACCACCACGGCCCAGTCGTATATCGACGCCTACGGGTCGCTGGACGGCTCGCTCTCCTACCAGATCACGCCGCGCTACGCCGTGACCCTGGAAGGCTCGAACCTCTCCGACGAGCTGCGCTACACCTACGGCAAGACCAAGGACCAGCCGATGGAGATCTATCACTGGGGCCGCACCGTCTCGCTGACCCTGCGCGGCAAGTTCTAACCCTTAACCCCCGAACGGCCCGCCTTCTCTGGGCCGTCACCTCAGCGGACCGGTCGCCCGTCGGCCGGTCCGCGCTTTTCCTTCCGGAGGACCGCCATGACCTTCTCCCGTGGGCTTCTCGCGGCCGTCGCGTTCGCCGCCGCCACCGCCGTCCAGGCCGCCGAACCGGTCCGGATCAACGCCCTCCACTGGCTAGGCTCGCATAACAGCTATCGTCCAGAGCTCGATCCGGCCGCCCTGGCCCATCAACGCCAGGTGATGGGCGCGCATTCACGCGGCGTCGAGTACGGCCACCCGCCGATCAAGGCTCAACTGGACCTCGGCCTACGGCAGATCGAATTCGACCCCTACGCCGACACCCGGGGCGGCCTCTATGCCGCGCCCTACGCCAACGACCCGGCCAAGTTCGCGATCATGAAAACACCGGGCGCCAAGGTGATGCACGCGCCGGTGATCGACAATCGCACCCACTGCTTGCGCCTCGTCGACTGCTTCGCCGAGGTGGCGTCCTGGTCGACGGCGCATCCTGGTCACGCGCTGATCGTCATCTTCGTCAACACCAAGGAAGAGCCCTTCAACAACCCGGCCTTACCGAATCCGCCGCTCTGGACCGAAGCCGATCTGGCCGGCCTCGACGCCGACGCGTTGAAGACCTTAGGCCGCGACCGCATCATCACGCCCGACGACGTGCGCGGCGCCCGCGCCACCCTGAGCGAGGGCGTGACCTCCGGCGGCTGGCCGACCGCCGAAAGCGCCCAGGGCAAGGTGCTGCTGGTGCTGGACGCCAATCCGCGCATCGAGAACGCCTATCGCGAGGGCCATCCGTCGCTGAGGGGCCGCGTGCTCTTCGGGCTCTATGACGAGCGCGACCGCGAGGCGGCGGTGTTCAACATCCAGGACCCCCGGCCCGAGGAGGCCCGAATCCGGACCCTGGTGTCGCGCGGCTTCCTGGTGCGCACTCGCGCCGACGCCGACACGGCCGAAGCCCGCGCCCATGATCTGTCGCGCCTCGAGATCGCGGAGCGATCCGGCGCTCAGATCGTCAGCACCGACTACTATCCCGGGGCGCCCGATCCGCTGGGCCTGCGCTTCGTGGTTCGCCCATCCTGGTTCGCGGGCGCGGCGCGCTGAGCCGCCGCGCGCGGGAGGGCAAGGGCGGGCGGCCCCCCCGAAGGCGCCGCCCGAGTTGCTTCACCGGTGGGGTGGTGAAGGGGCGGCGAGCTTGACCATCAAGCCGCCCCAGTTGCAATCCTGAATCCGCGTCTTTTCGCGCTGAATCCCCGCACGGCGGGCGATTTCCCGTCGCCCTCGACGCGATCGACGCACCCTGGGGACCTAGGCGCTCTCCAGCGCTCAGCCGGCCTCGACGCTTGACCTGGCGAACGTCATTTCGAAGTTGCAGCGCCGCGAACGCTCCTGTATCGAGGCGCTCCCCCGCCGACGTTTCGCGTCGACACCCGGATGGCCCGGTGGCGGAGTGGTGACGCAGCGGACTGCAAATCCGTGCACCCCGGTTCGATTCCGGGCCGGGCCTCCACCGCTTTTCAAGCACCTAGGTTTTTCGACGATCTGCCGGTGTGCAAGTCTGTTTACAGAATTCGTTCCCGGTTGCCCTCTGAGCGCGTCGCTCACAAGCACGTTTGGCAGCCGCCACGCGATCGCGCCGTGGTGCGCAAAGGTCTCCGGCGAGGCCAAATCGCGAAGCGTATGACCGGTGCGCCTGGCGCCCACCTGGACCATTCGGCCGGGCTCAATCAGGTCGTCCTGCCGCTAGGTCTCCAACGCCAAGATCTGGGTGCGCTTCATAGGTTCTAAGGCGACCGCACCAGCCCTCCCCCCACAGTTCTAACGCGCGACGGAAAAGCAATTGGGGCGCGTTTGAAGGCCTAGTGGCTAAGGCCGCAAGCCTTGGCTTCGCCATGCGCGAGTCCAAAGCTAGCGGAGCGTGGAACGAGACTGGAGCAGGCCATGATCGTGCGCCGGACCTCTATATGGCCTTCCTCAAGGTCGGCGGCTGGGACACTCATGTCAATGGAGGCGGCGCCACTGGTATCCTTGCCGATCGGGTTGGCCAACTTAGCTGCGGATTGGCGGGTTTTGTCACCGAGCTAGGTTCTGACATCTGGGCCCAAACTACCGTTGTCGTTGTTTCTAAGTTCGGGAGGACATTCAAAGAGAACGGCGACAAGGGCGCGGATCACGGCCATGGCAGCGTCTACTGGGTGCTTGGCGGTACGGTGAACGGAGGCCGCATAAATGGTCACCAAGACGAATTAATGCCAAAAAATCTCAATCAAAATATAGACTTACCCGTACACACGTAATACCGAGCGCTTATCGGCGAAATCACTAGACGCCTTTACAATCTCTCTCCCCTCAGCAGCGGCAAAGGTATTCCCCGGCGCTTCGCCCGCAAACCTGGGTTTGGTCTGAGCGGCGATATAAGAATTTCATAATTATTGCTTGAGGGCGCCCCCACGCCACGACGTCATTCACATGCACTCCGGTTAGCGCTCACCGACGGGCAATAATCGACAGCATGCAGTGATCGTAGTTGGGCGAATATGCGAGCGGCAGACCCCCTCGAGCGTTTTGACCGAAAAGTTAGCGCGTCCGAAAAAGAGCCGCCCACACAACTACAGGATTTGTTTAAAACAAACTCGCCTCAAAGCCGCGCGGGCGCACCTATAAGGCCCAACTGCAATCAGCGCCAGTCGGTGCTCTTCATGGAACTCGCCGGAGGGCATGAGTGACAAGACAAGTCCGGCCTAAGGCCATTGTTTTTCTCTGGGAAAACTTTGGGCCCCTTCATGTGGATCGGTGCGACGCCGTAGCGCGCGCGATGCCCGAACGGTCAGTCGTCGGCATTGAGGTTCTCAGCCGTAGCAGCGAGTACGACTGGGTCAGCGAAGCCGGCCAGTCCTTCCAGAAGGTGACACTGTCGTCGACCACGGATAGTCGCGCCTGGTCACCTTGGAAGATTGTCGCGACTATCCTGAAGCAGCGCCCTCAAGCTGTCTTCTTTTGCCACTACCAGCGACCTGAAATCCTGATCGCGGCGATGATCGTCCGAGCCCGTGGGATTGAGACGTTCACGATGAACGACTCCAAGTTCGACGACTATCCTCGCGATCTCTGGCGTGAGTTGGCCAAATCGGTGTTCTTCCTGCCCTACCAAGGCGCTCTAGCTGGTAGCAAAAGGTCAGCGGACTACCTGCGCTTTCTCGGCGTTCGCGCCGATCGCATCGTGATCGGCTATGACGCCGTCTCAACCGATCGCATTCGCAGCCTGGCGGGCGCCCCGCCCGCGCCCGGAGGCGCTTCATTCGCGGACCGTCACTTCACGGTCATTGCTCGCCTTCTCCCGAAAAAGAATATCGCGACTGTACTCCGCGCGCTCGCCCTACTCGCCGATGCTGGCACGGCCCGCCGCCTTGTGGTTTGCGGATCCGGTCCGATGGAGATCGAGCTCAAGCAGCTAGCCAAAGATCTTGGCCTTTCGAACCTGGTCGAATTCCGAGGCTTCGTTCAAACGGCCGAAGTCTGCCAAACGCTTGCTCAGACGCTTGCGTTGGTGCTGTCCAGCACCGAGGAACAATTCGGCCAGGTCATTCCCGAAGCCTTGTCCATGGGCGTTCCTGTTCTCGCATCTGACAACTGTGGCGCGCGCGACCACCTGGTGCGGACAGGCGTCAACGGCTTCATCTTCGAGCCGCACAACGTCGAAGGCCTGGCCTATCTGATGAGTCTGATGGGCTCGAACGAACCCGCCTGGCGCACCATGGCCGACGCTGCTTTCCAAATGTCGGAACAGGGTGACGTCGCCCATTTCGTGGAAGGCGTTCGCGAACTTCTCCGGACGCGCACGCCAACTGAACGCCCGATGGGCGACACGGTCGCTCAAGAGACGCCTGAACCTCCGTCACGAGTGGAACTGGCAAACACTACGCCTGACATGAAAAAGGCCCTCAGGATCGGCAAGCAAGATTAGCGCCTCAGGTCGGAACGCCCCCTAGGTCTCACAGGACCTACCAATATATCCCGGGGGGCGGAATTCTAGCGGCGCAACGCGACATTCGAGTGTCAGCGGCGGCGATACGGCCCAACTACCGATCACAGTTAACGGCGCCTGTTTGACGGACAAACAGAACTTTCGCCGTTTCGATGCAACATCAAGGTCGCATCGGCCAAAAGCTTCCGCTAAAGAGCCCTTACGCAAGGCTGAATAGCCGCGTTCTTGAAGGTGGGGACCTGATGACGGTGGAAAGCAATGGTAAGGTCGCGCTCATCACGGGCGTGACCGGGCAAGATGGCGCGTATCTTTCGGAGCTGCTGCTCGCGAAGGGCTATACGGTCCACGGCGTGAAGCGGCGTTCGTCGTCGTTCAACACCGGCCGCCTCGAGCACATCTACCAGGATCCGCACGAAGCCAACCCGCGCTTCATCCTGCACTACGGCGACATGACCGACAGCACGAACCTTATCCGGATCGTGCAGCAGACCCAGCCGGACGAGATCTACAACCTGGCGGCCCAGAGCCACGTCCAGGTCAGCTTCGAGACGCCGGAATACACCAGCAACGCCGACGCCACCGGCACCCTGCGCCTGCTGGAAGCCATCCGCATCCTGGGCCTGGAGAAGAAGACCCGGTTCTACCAGGCCTCGACCTCGGAACTGTATGGCCTGGTCCAGGAAGTGCCGCAGAGCGAGAAGACTCCCTTCTATCCGCGCAGCCCCTACGCCGCCGCGAAGCTCTATGGCTACTGGATCGTGGTCAACTACCGCGAGGCCTACGGCGTCCACGCCAGCAACGGCATCCTGTTCAACCACGAAAGCCCGCTGCGGGGCGAGACCTTCGTCACCCGCAAGATCACCCGCGCCGTTGCGGCCATCAAGCAGGGCTTCCAGGACAAGCTTTACCTGGGCAACCTGGACGCCAAGCGCGACTGGGGCCACGCCCGCGAATATGTCCGCGGCATGTGGCTGATGCTGCAGCAAGACACCCCGGACGACTACGTCCTGGCCACCGGCGAGACCACCCTGGTGCGTGACTTCGTGACCAAGGCCTTCTCGGAAGTCGGCATCACGATCACCTGGTCGGGGACCGGTGTCGACGAGAAGGGAACCTGCGCCGAGACCGGCAAGGTCCTGGTCGAGGTCGACCCGCGCTACTTCCGCCCGACCGAGGTCGAGCTGCTGATCGGCGACCCGACCAAGGCCAAGACCAAGCTCGGCTGGGTGCACGAAACCAAGTGGGAGCAGCTCTGCGCCGAGATGGTCGCCGCCGACATGATCAATGTCGCCCGGGAGCAGCGTCGCAATGCCGAGTGACGTGATCTTTCCCCTCGAGGGCAAACGCGTCTGGGTGGCCGGCCATCGCGGCATGGTCGGCTCGGCGATCGTGCGTCGCCTCGCGTCCGAAGGCTGCGAGATCCTGACCGCCGGCCGCGACGTCCTCGACCTCGAGCGCCAGAGCGCGGTCGAGGCCTGGATCGCGGCGAACAAGCCCGACGCCATCTTCATGGCCGCGGCCAAGGTCGGCGGCATCCTGGCCAACGACACCTATCCGGCCGACTTCCTCTACAACAACCTGGTCATCGAGACGAACATCGTCGACGCGGCCTGGCGCAGCGGCGTCGGCAAGGTGCTGTTCCTCGGCTCGTCATGCATCTATCCGAAGTTCGCGCCGCAGCCGATCACCGAGGACAGCCTGCTGACCGGCCCGCTGGAGCCGACCAACGAGTGGTACGCGATCGCCAAGATCGCCGGCATCAAGCTGGCCCAGGCCTATCGCAAGCAGCACGGCTGCGACTTCATCAGCGCCATGCCGACCAACCTCTACGGCATCGGCGACAACTTCGATCTGAACAGCAGCCACGTCATGCCGGCCCTGATCCGCAAGGCCCACGAGGCCAAGCTGGCCGGCGCCGACAGCATCACGATCTGGGGCACGGGCACGCCGCGCCGCGAGTTCCTGAACGCCGACGACTGCGCCGACGCCTGCGTGTTCCTGATGAAAACCTATTCCGACTTCGAGCACGTCAATGTCGGCTCGGGCGAGGACATCACGATCCGGGGACTGGCGCAGATGGTCTGCGAGATCGTGGGCTTCACGGGTGAGATTGTCACCGATACATCGAAACCCGACGGCACGCTGCGGAAGCTAATGAGCGCCGAGAAGCTTAAAATGATGGGTTGGAGCCCCAGAAAAACGCTCCCGGCCGGTATTGCAGAAACTTACAAGTATTTCACCGAAAGATATTTATCATACTAATTTATATATAATAGAAATCATGAAAATAATTTTTATGCTAAAATCCAGCCAGTCAAAGCGAATTTTATTCGGATTCGGCGCCAATATGCTGGGGAAAGTTTTCGCCCTCTTAATTCAATTTATCTCGATCCCGGTTCTCTCCAAGTATTGGGGGGCGGCTGGATATGGTACCTGGCTTATGCTTTCGGCCGTTCCCGCCTACGTGGCCTTGGGCGGCCTCGGGTTCGGCAACGCTGCTGCGACCGAGATGACTCGCTGCGTCGCTAGAGGTAATCAAGCCCAGGCGATTACCGTCTATCAGAGTGCATGGACGCTGATAACGGCCTCTGTCGGGATCATCGTACTCCTTGTGCTCGGTGGAGCTTTTCTTGGAAGCTCTTTAGGTCAGCGCTCTGCCAAAGAATTTCTCCCCGAGATATGCCTTCTATCCGCCTACTCGTTTATGGTTGTGCAAAGCTCCACAGTTCAGACTGCATACAAGAGCACCCATCGATACGCGTTGGGAACCGCTATATTTGACCTTATGGCACTTCTAGAAGGCTTGGCCGTCATAGTGTCTGCAATTCTTGGGTACAAATATATATTCTCAATAGCATCTATGCTTCTAGTCCGCCTGGTTGGCCACGTCGCATATTACGCTATCATAAAGCATCTCGAGCCCTGGTTCGAGCTGGGCGTAAAGCATGCGAACATAGCAACCATAAAGGAGCTATTCGCACCCGCAATGGCGCTACTCGTACTTGGAGCGTCCAGCGCCCTTGCTATTCAAGGAGTCATTTTGACCCTTGGAATAGTTACGTCACCAGCCATTACTGCGAGCTATAGCGCTGCCCGCACTATTTGCAGAATACCGCTTCAAATGTCCGATCTTTTTGGTCGAGCAACTCTGCCCGAACTAACTTCCGCACATGGGCGAAACGATAGAATTCTTTTCAGAAAGATCACGATCGCCAATTTTTTCGTATCCCTTTCCGTAGCTGGACCAGCCTTTGTAATAATCTCGATATTTGGACCAAGAATTGCTAGAATAGTAAGTCATGGCCAGCTTGAATTTAGCAATCCGCTTTTTATATTTCTAGGACTTTCAACTCTTGCTCAAAGTTCTTGGCAGGCCATCGGTCTATCGCTTCAGGCGACGAACGATCAAGACATCTTCTCATATCCATACTTCGTGGCGGCCCTTGTTATGGCACTCGGTCCCTGGCTGACACATCCTTTCGGATTCGGAGCAGCCGGCGCCGCAGCGGTCGTTGCATTGTGTGATGTCGGGATTTTCTTAACGGTTTGCTGGGGATGGGCCCGGCAGACGCGCAGTCGTTGGGATCCATGATGCCCTCTTTTTTAAAAACGATCAGAAACGGCCGAAGCGCCGCTCGTGACCGCTATCTGGTGAATTTTCTAAGAGACCGGGACGCCTATCACGTTCCTGCAGCAATGAGCGCGACCAACAAGCTCGAATGCTTGATTACAGATATTTACTACGATCGGGCTCCATATTTTCTGAAAAAGACCTTGTTGAGAGGAATTGAGGACCATCGCTCCGATAGGTTGTCCAGTGTCGAAGTTAGAAACTGCTATACATCCGCCGCCATTCAAATTTTCGATAAATTAATAACCAAAGGTAAATTTGATCTATCCTATCACGCGGACAGAGCTTTGGGGCGCGCCACAAAAAGGTATTTTGATATTAGCCCAACCTCGATGTTTTTGTATTCGGGGTATGCTTTGGAAAGCTTCCGTGCCGCCAGAGGTACAGACGTGAGGAAATTGCTTTTTCTATTTCACCCACACCATAAGCTGATTAGTGATATCCTGAAAGCAGATATGGATGCCTATCCACAATTTCGCAGTTCATTTGAAGCCGATCTAGAGGTATCTGGAAGTTGGCGACATCATCGCGCAGACGAAGAGCTTGCATTAGCTGATGGTGTAGTGGCTGCAAGCGGATTTTCACTCAAAAGTGCGGCATATTTTGGGAGTACTGCACCAAAGTACGCGGTCCCATACTTCACTGAAGTAGCCCCAAACCCTGAACCCTACTCATTACGTAGCGATGGCCAAGCGCGCTTTCTATTTGTAGGCCAAGGCATTCAGCGGAAAGGCTTACACCACCTATTCATGGCGTGGGAGAGAGCAGGCCTGACCGACGCCACTCTAACCTGCGTATGTTCACGCATGCACAAGACCATAGCCGAGGCAACTCCGGCCGGCGTGCAGGTTAAAACAAATCTTTCGAAGGAAGAGCTCCAACTGGAGTTCGATAGGGCGCACGTTTTCGTCATGCCCTCTTTGGTCGAAGGCTTCGGGCTTGTGTATCTAGAGGCCCAAAGGCGAGGTGCCTATGTCATTGGAACCACCAACACGGGACTGCCTGACATCACCCAGGACGAGGAACTAGCGGTGAGCCTTCCGGCCGGCCAGATTGAGCCTCTAACGCAAATGCTTGTGATCCAGTATAACCGCATTATGAAGGGCATGATCGACCACAAAGCGATCGTCGAGTTCAGCGAAAAATACAGGTTTGACCAGTACGCACTCGCGATGAGTGAAGCTATATCAAAAATTGAATCCAATAAAATGTAGATCTAGGTCAGAAGAGATAAATGTTACTAGATTTAACCATATCCGCAATATTGCTGTCATTTCTCTTGTCGATTTGGGCAACGAGAAATGATATTCCGATTGTACTTATGCTTGCAGTATCATCACTGTACTACTGTATCGGCGGGCTTTGGTACTGGATCAACGCCAGGAACTCCATCTTTGTCGGCGTCTCTTGGGAGCAAAGCTATCTAATTGAGTCGGCGGCCATTATATCTACTTCTACGTTCTTACTATCGTTCTGCATTGTAATTCTTAGCAAAACACGGACGTCAGCTGTAGTTCGCTCGATGCCAAGGGAAGTCACTCCAACTTGCGATCATAGTCAGCACAGTTTGATATATTGGGCCTTCCTGACATTAGGCGTAACTGCGTCACTGTTTGTTTTGGCTAAAAGTAGCTTTTCGGGAGGAGCCGATCGCAGTACGCGGGGCCCACTCTTCCTCATTGCCTATCAACTTTCAGATATTTTGATAGCCATTGCAGCGTATCGGGTCGCTCGAAATGGATTTAATGCGGGCACCATCGCACTAATCACCTATTTTGTTCTCTACGCAACCCTAGTTGGCTTCCGCTATAAGATTGCCCTTCTATTCATTCCAATAATACTACTGATAATATTTTCACCTATCCCTATGCGGCGGAAGATTTCAGTTGCAGCGATAGGTTCCCTCACGATTATCGCGCTATTTAGCGCCATGACTCTATTCCGAGTTAAATTTGGCGCACCTGACCTTACACGGAGGATCGAAAACCCGATTCAGTCTATCCTTTACGGGTTCTTTGCGGAAACCAACGTTCTCTTTGGTATGCACACGATAGTTCAAAACAACATACGCGCTGGCGATCTCCACCCATTTCAACCCCTGATCGACACTGGCGCTGAGCTACTGCCTCGGGCAATCTTCTCGGATAGGGCGACTGGTGGTTATCTTCGCCAGATGCAGTTGGGCTTTCTAACGGATCAAGGCATGAAGTCTGGCACTGCCTATCCTTGGGTAGGCGAATTTTGCATCATGTTTGGTTGGGCCGGCATCGTGATAGCTCCTTTAGTGATGGCCACAATTTATGAGGCAATTGTTCGACTGTTGGCGAGATCTTCCGCTGGATCGAGATATTACTTTATGGGCATTTTCCTATTTGCAGGCATTCTTGGTTATTATCACTTCTCTCGAGGATATATGCCTCAGATATTCAAGTGCTATCTATTTGTGATGGCACCTTTTATAATTTTGTCGATAAAATCAAATCGAAGGCGAACGCCAGTATGGCGCGGCGCCGCAGCAGCCCGAGGGGGCGCCTGATGCCAGAGGGGGTATCGATGACCAAAAGTAGTGATACACCCGTCCTCTCGGTTGTGGTTCCCAGCTTTAACCAGGCTCGCTTTTTGGGAGAGAACCTCTCTGAGCTGTTAGCCTACCCCGGCCAAGTACAAGCCATAGTCATGGACGGAGGCTCTAGGGATGGATCAGCTGAAATGCTGGAGCGGCTTCTTGGGAACAGCCACATTTGGCGGTCAGGGCCTGATGGCGGGCAATCCGCCGCTATAAACGAGGGCTTCTCCAAGGCAACTGGTGCCTGGGTAGCTTTTCAGAACAGTGATGACTTTTACGTTCCGGGGTCACTCGGCCCAATTCTCAATTTGATGCAGACCACTGACGCAGATCTAATTATCGGAGGCGCTGCGGCGTGCGATGTCGATGGCACAGTCTTTAAGACCATGACACCGAAGCCGATATTTTACCCGTGCATGTCAGTGATGAATTTTATTAACAATCAATCTTTATTTGTAAGACGATCTTACCTAGAGAAAATAGGATATCTGGATCCTTCTCTGCGCTTTTGCCTGGATTATGAGTGGTTTCTAAGGCTGTTGCGCGGGAGGCCGAAGATTGTACTCCTTTACGACACCGTTGGCGTTCAGAGAATGCACGAAGACACCAAGACATCCAATATTAAACACATTCATGATCAGGAATTTTCAGAACTGAGAATGAAGTATTTTTCTTTTGGCGAGCGCCTTTTGGGAAAATTTTCGATCGGTGCATATCGTGTATTCAGGTTCCTTTGGCCTGTGTTGGTAAGACGAAACAGGGCGACGGCTAGTTAGAGAGGCGGCAGTGGCGCTAAAAACAACTCGGGAGGTGACATGATGCCTAGGTTGGCGCCTGTAGCAATATTTGCCTACAAGCGGCCGCGGCATCTAGCTCGCTCGCTTGAGTCTCTTAAGCGCTGCCCCGAATTTTCGAAATCCGATGTTTACGTATTTGTAGATGGCCCGAAAGCGCCAGATGATGAGGCCTCTGTAAATGAAACTAGAGAAATCGCCAGCAGGTATGATGACGGGCGATTTAACATTTCTTTCGCGCGCAACAATCGCGGACTAGCTGCCTCGATTATTTCGGAAGTTACCAAGCTCTGCAAGGCTTACGGAAAGGCAATAGTTATCGAAGACGATCTATTGCTACAACCATCCGCTCTCACCTGGCTCAATCAAGGGCTAGATGCATACGAATCTGAAGATCAGGTCATGCAGATTAGTGCCTATCAATACAGAGTTCCGGAATTCTCGAATATAGATCACGGCTCGTTTCAGAGGTTTGCTACTACATGGGGCTGGGCCACTTGGCAGCGTGCATGGAGTAAATTTGATCCTAATGCTACAAATTGGGAGACGGTCCGCGATGATCTCACAGTTAGGCAAATGTTTGATGCGGGTGGAGTGTATCCGTTTTCGGCTATGCTTGAAAAGCAGATGGCTGGTAAGGTCGACAGCTGGGGCATTCGCTGGTCGTGGTCGGTTTTTCGGAACAACGGCCTGACGTTGATGCCGCCAAGGTCGTTAGTGACCAACATCGGTCTAGATGCGTCTGGAACGCACAACTCTATCGGCGCTCTGAAGCAATTTGTATCCGGACCGGCTCCCTTGCTTTGGGAAGGCGCTACCGCGCCCAAACTCCCGCAAGAGGTGGCTCCTTCTCCCACCGATGAACGGGCATTTCGGAATGGCCTGCGTCGTACTAATG
>NZ_SZWJ01000099.1:0-15067 GCF_012184455.1 Caulobacter sp. SSI4214
ACCGCCGCCATCAGCGGCGCGGGCATCTGGGCGACCGCGTGCAGGGTCTCCGCCGCGCCCTCGGCCCGTCCGGGCGGGGCGACGATATAGGCCAGGCGCAGGCCGGGCGAGAGCGCCTTGGCGGTGGTCGCGACATGGAACACGCCCTCGGGCCACAGGCTCGCCAGGGCGGGAAGCGGCTCTAAGGGCAGCAGGCCGTAGGCGTCGTCCTCGACGATCATCACCCCGGCCCGGCGGGCGACCTCGACGATCGCCTGACGTCGCGAGCGGCTCATGGTCGCCGCCGTCGGGTTCTGAAAGGTCGGGGTGCAGCACACGAGGCGCGGGTGATGCTCCGCGATCAGCCGCGCCAGCGCGTCCGGCGACAGGCCCTCGTCGTCCAGCGGGCAGGCCACGACCTTCAGGCCCCGCCGGGCGGCGGTGGCCAGCAGGCCCGGATAGGCGAAGGCCTCGGCGATGATCGTCTCGCCTGGCGCGGCCAGATGGTCGAGCAGGGCCGACAGGGCCGTCTGGGCGCCGCTGGTGACGATGACCCGGCCGGGATCGACCTCGCCGAGCACGGGCGCCAGCCAGGCCGCCCCGGCCTGACGCTGGGCCAGCGAGCCCGCGCCGGGGTGATAGGCCATCAGCGTCGCCGGGTCGGTGCGGGCCAGGATCGCGCCGGTCGTCTCGCGCAGCAGGGCGGCCAGGTTCAGCCCGGCCGGCGGCGGAGGCAGGTTCATCGACAGATCCACCAGGCCCGCCTCGTCCTCGCCGGTGCGGGCGCGGATGAAGGTGCCCCGCCCGGCCGCGCCCTCGATCAGGCCGCGCTCGCGGGCCAGGGCGTAGGCGCGGGTGACGGTCGTGAAGTCGATTCCGACAAGACGGGCGACCTCGCGCTGGGCTGGGATCTGATCGCCGGCCTGCAGCTCGCCCTCGGCCACGGCGGCCTCCAGGGCGGCGGCGATCCGGCGATAGGCGGGGCCATCGGCGCTAGCGACGCGGCGCAGCCACGCGGCGGCCGGATTCGGTGATCCCTGAGTTGCGGGCATCCAAGGAGATCCATACATTATTCGCGTAATGTATGGATCAATAACGCGATTGTAGGAAGGGGCCTCCGATGGCCGACCAAGACATCTATGACTCGCCGACGCCCATTCAGGCCGGCCTGAAGTGCTGCTGCCCGCGCTGCGGCGAGGGCAAGCTGTACGCGGGCTTCCTGAAGCTGGCGCCGAAGTGCGACCGTTGCGGCCTGGACTATGGCTTCGCCGACCCGGCCGACGGCCCGGCCTTCTTCGTGATGAGCGGCGTCGGCATCGTGGTCACGGCCGTCTTCGCCTGGGTGGAGATCATGTACCAGCCGCCGGTCTGGGTGCACTTCGTCACCACCTTCCCGGCCCTGATCATCGGATGCCTGGCGACGCTGCGTCCGGTGAAGGCCTGGCTGGTCGCCTCGCAATATATCAACAAGGCCGAGGAAGGCCGCTTCGAGAGCCTGGGCCGCCACGACTACGACCCCCGGCGGCTCTGACGGTTGGATTTAAAGCCTGCTTATCGGGTTTGGATGGTTCGATCCAAACCAGACGGGCTTCAGGTCAGCAGCGCCTGTCCGCGACGGTTCAGCTCGTCCTTGATCTTGCCGGCCGCCATCCCCAGCAGGCCCGGCAAGGACAGGTCCAGACGCGCGTGATCGTCCAGCACCTGGACGACGCCGGTGATGGTCTGGCCCATGGCCACGGCCGAGAAGTTCAGCACGTCGCCGGCCCAGCTCTGGGTGAAGCGGCTGGCGTCGCCGCCGGGGATCTGTCCGGCCAGCTGCGCCAGACCCTCTTCCAGCCGGCGGCGGGCTTCGGCCGCGCCCAGGCGGTGGGGGATGTTGATGCTGACGGTCTTGGCCATGGTGTCCTCCTGAAGCGCTGTCCCGACGAAACGCGGCCGCGACGGCCGTGGTTCTATACGTCCGAATCTGGCGTATGCGAAGGCCAAGGTCGCCGTATCAGATGAGGACGCCGACATGACCGACTTCGCCATGACCCAGCCTTTCGCCGCGCGACGCCGTTTCACCCGTCCGGGCCGTCCGGGCGGCGTCCTGGGCGCGATCCACTATGCCGGCGTGCTGCTGGTCTGGCTGGCCCTGTTCGTCGTCGACCGACCCCTGGCGCTGAAGGTGATGGCCGAGCGCCGCGCCGACTCGCCGATTCCCCGCCGTTGGGGCTGGTGAGCGCGGAGGGCTGGTCGGAGGCCGCGAACGGCGCCATGCCTGTCCCATGCCGATCGTCGTTTCCGCCCGCCCGGTCTCCCACCCGCTGAAGGCCCCGTTCCGCATCTCGCGCGGGGTCAAGACGACCGCCGACGTGGTCGAGGTGACGGCCTCGGCCGACGGTGTCGTCGGACGGGGCGAGAGCGTGCCCTACGGGCGCTATGGCGAGACCGTCGAGAGCGTGCTGGCCCAACTGGCGCCGGCCTTGGCCAGCGCGGATGTCGAGGCCGCCCGCGACGCCCTGCCCGCCGGCGCGGCCCGCAACGCCCTCGACTTGGCGCTGTGGGACCTGAACGCCCGTCGCACCGGCGTCAGCGTCGCGAGCGCCACGGTCCTGCCGATTCCGCCCGCCTTGGTCACCGCCGTGACCGTCAGCCTGGATACGCCCGAGGCGATGGCGCAGGCCGCTCGCGCCGTCGCCGACGCGCCGCTGATCAAGATCAAGCTGTCGGCCGAGGACCCCGCCGCGCGCCTGCGCGCCGTCGCCGCGGCGGCGCCGGACTCGCGCTTCATCGTCGATCCGAACGAGGGCTGGACCTTCGCGATCCTCAAGGACCTGAAGCCTCTGCTGGCCGACCTGCCGATCGCCCTGGTCGAACAGCCGCTGCCGGCCGACGCCGACCAGGCGCTGGAGGGCTGGGACCCGCCGTTCACGATCTGCGCCGACGAGTCGGTGCATGTCGGCGGCGACCTGGCGGCGCTGCGCGGCCGCTACCAGGCGGTGAACCTGAAGCTCGACAAGACGGGCGGCCTGACCGAGGCGGTGTCGATGCTGCGCGCGGCCAAGGGCCTGGGCTTCCAGCTGATGACCGGCTGCATGGTCGCCTCGTCGCTCGGCGTCGCCCCGGCCCTGCATCTGGCGGGCGCGAGCGACTTCGCGGACCTGGACGGCCCCTGGTGGCTGGCGATCGACCACCCGGGCGGCCTGCGCGTGGCGCGCGGCCGGATCACGCCGCCGCGACCGGGCTTCTGGGGCGACGCGGCGCCAGCCGAGGGGCTTTGGCTGTAGGGCGCCACGTTGCGCTTCTTTTTTCCTCCCCCTTTTGGGGGAGGGGGAATAGGACCGCGCCTACCTTCCCAGCTTCTCGATCAGCGCCATCGCCGCCGCCGGGTTCCGCACCTTCGCGCCGGCGATGAAGTAGGCGAACACGTCGCCGCGTTCGGCCCAGGTCCGGGCCTGCGTCACCACCCCGTCCAGCTCCTCCGAGCTCATGCCCGTGGGCTCGTCGGCCTTGCTCGACATCAGCCTTGCATAGGTGAAGTCGGCGGTCGGCTGGTCGATGCAGGGCCAGGTCGGCTCCTCGTCGTCGACCGCGTAGACGATGGCCGCGCCGTACTTGGCGGCCAGGTCATAGAATTCCTGGCAGGCGAAGGTCGGGCTGCGAACCTCCAGCGCGTGGCGCAACCGCAGGCCCTTCAGGTCCTTCGGCAGTAATTTCAGGAAACCCTCGAAATCCGCCGCATCGAACTTCTTCGTCGCCATGAACTGCCAGTTGATCGGGCCAAGCTTGGGGCCAAGCTCTTCCAGGCCCTGGGACAGGAATTTCTCGAGCGAGTCGTTGTTCTCCGACAGCACCCGGCGGTTGGTGCAGAACCGGCTGGCCTTGACCGAAAACACGAAGTCGTCGGGCGTCTCGTCGCGCCACTTCTGCCAGCTGTTGGGCTTGAAGGTCGAATAGTAGGTGCCGTTGATCTCGATGCTGGTCAGCTTGGACGCGGCGTATTTCAGCTCGTCCTTCTGCTTGAGATCCTCGGGATAGAACGTCCCGCGCCAAGGCTCGAACGTCCAGCCGCCGATGCCGGTTCGGATCTTGCCCATGCGCGGATGTTCCCTTGATGTTCCTGTGGCGCACCGTAGCAAAAGGAGCGCGAACGGCAAGCGCCGAGCAGATGCTCCCCCGCGACGCGGGGGAGCTGTCGCGGAGCGACTGAGGGGGCGGGCGCCGTCTAAGGCCGAGCTAGCCCCCTCCGGCCCTCTGGGCCACCTCCCCCGCGACGCGGGGGAGGAACCTAGCCTCTCTCAGCACTCCACCCGGTTCACCGACAGGCCCACCGCCAGGCCGCCCATCGAGGTCTCCTTGTAGATCTCGTTCATGTCCTCGCCGGTGCGCTTCATCGTGGCGATGACCTTGTCGAGCGACACCGAATGCTGGCCGTCGCCCAGCAGGGCGAGGCGCGCGGCGTCGATGGCCTTGATGGCGCCCATGGCGTTGCGCTCGATGCAGGGGATTTGCACCAGGCCGCCGATCGGGTCGCAGGTGAGGCCCAGATTGTGCTCCATGCCGATCTCGGCGGCGTTCTCGATCTGGGCGTTGGTCCCGCCCAGGGCGGCGGCCAGGCCGGCGGCGGCCATCGAGCAGGCCACGCCGACCTCGCCCTGGCAGCCGACCTCGGCGCCGCTGATCGAGGCGTTCATCTTGTAGAGCGCGCCGATCGCGGCGGCGGTCAGCAAGAAGGTGCGCACCTGCTCGGGCGTGCCCTTGTGGAACCGCACGAAGAACCGCAGCACGGCCGGCACCAGGCCCGCCGCGCCGTTGGTCGGGGCGGTGACGACGCGGCCGCCGGCGGCGTTCTCCTCGTTGACCGCCATGGCCCACAGGTTGACGAAGTCCATGGCCGCCAGCGGGTCGCTCATCTGGCGCTCCATCCGGCCCTGGATCGTCTGGTGGATCTGGCGGGCGCGGCGCTTGACGGTCAGGCCGCCGGGCAGGACGCCGTCCTGGCGCATCCCGCGATCGATGCAGGCCTCCATGGCCGCGAAGATGCGGTCGAGGCCGGCGTTCATCGCCTCCTCGCTCATCCGCGAGCGCTCGTTGGCCGCCATGACGCCGGCGATCGACAGATTCGCCTCGGCGGCGCGGTCCAGCAGGTCGGCGCTGCTTTCGAACGGGAAGGGGACGGCCGGGCCTTCCTCGGGCGGCGCGTTGCGGCCCATCTCGCTCTCGTCGCGGACGAAGCCGCCGCCGACCGAGAAATAGGTGCGCTCGGCCAGGGCCGCGCCGGCCTTGTCGAAGGCGGTGAAGGTCAGGCCGTTGGGATGCTGGGGCAGGCGCTCGTGGCCCAGCCAGACGATGTCCTTGGCCTCGTCGAACGCGATGGCGTGGTCGCCGCCCAGGTTCAGCGATTGCGTGGCCTGGCTCTCCAGCAGGGCCGCTTCGCCGACGTCGGGATCAAGCTCGGCCGGGACGAAGCCCATCAGGCCCAGGATCACCGCCCGGTCGGTGGCGTGGCCCCGGCCCGTCAAGGCCAGCGAGGCGTAGAGCCGGGTCTCGACGCGCGCGACGGCCGCCAGCTTGCCGGCGTCGCGCAGCCGGCCGACGAACATCACCGCCGCCGTCATCGGCCCCATGGTGTGGCTGCTCGACGGGCCGATGCCGAGTTTGAACAGGTCGAAGACGGAGGCGGTCATGCGGTACTCTGGGTGTCTCTCAGGCTTCTGGATCCGACCTCCCCGGCGAAGGCCGGGGTCCAGATCGAACCCGTGAGCGCTTGCCGAGCGGTATGGGCCGAAGGCGCGCTTCCCCAAACCGCTCAGGCTGAATCTGGGCCCCGGTCTTCGCCGGGGAGGTCGGAAGGGAGACTGGCTCCCTCCCGAAAAAGGCCTATTTCCGCTGCGCGGCGGTTTTGTCGCGCAGGGCCTTGAACTCCGAGCCCGCCTGCCATTGCGGCCAGGCGCGGCTGTTGGCCAGGTCGGCGCCGACCTCGTAGGCGAGGCCGATATCGGCGGCTTGGCCGCTCAGGTCCCAGTCGGCTTTCCACTCGTCGGCGGGCTGGTGATAGCGGTTCTCGGTATAGTCTTCCTCGGCCTTCATGCCGGCTTCCTTGCCGCCCTTGACCAGGTCCGCGCCCGAGCCGATCGAGATGGCCGGCACGCCGCGCTTGGCGAACGGGAAGTGGTCCGAGCGATAGAAGTGGCCGGCCTGCGGCATCGGGTCGGGCGTGAAGTAGCGGCCGTGGGCCTTGGCCTTGGCGACCAGCAGATCCTGCAGGTCGACCTTGCCGTCGCCCGACGTGCCGATGTCCTTGGCCGGGCCAGCCGCCGACAGGGCGTCGATATTGATGTCGCCGACCGTGGTGGCCAGCGGGAACAGCGGATTGGCCGAGTAGTATTCCGAGCCCAGCAGGCCCTTTTCCTCGGCGGTGACGGCCAGGAACAGCACCGAGCGCTGGGGCGCGGGCCGGCTCTTGAAGGCGCGGGCCAGTTCCAGAATGGCCGCGACGCCGTCGGCGTTGTCGATGGCGCCGTTATAGATCCTGTCGCCCTTGGCGTCCGGCGCGCCGACGCCAAGGTGGTCCCAGTGGGCGCTGTAGATGATGGTCTCGTTCGGATGCTTGGTCCCGACGATGCGGCCGGCGACATTGTGCGAGACGATCACCTGGTGGCGGACCTTGAAGTCGGCCGAGAAGGTCGCGCCGTTCAGGACCACCGGCTTGAACGCGCGGGTCTGGGCCTGCTTCTTCAGGGCGTCGAAATCGAGGCCGGCCTTCTTGAACAGGTCCACCGCGACGTCGCGCTGGATCCAGGCCTCGAGTTGCGGATGGGTCTTGGCCGGCTCCTTGCGGACGATGTCGAACATCACGTTGGTGTTGGAGTTCTTGACCGTCGCCCAGCCATACGAGGCCGGGGCCGTCTCGTGGACGATCAGCACGCCGGCGGCGCCCTGGCGGGCGGCTTCCTCGTACTTGTAGGTCCAGCGGCCATAATAGGTCATGGCCTTGCCGCCGAAGTCGCCGACCCCGGTCTCGAAGTCCGGATCGTTGATCAGTACGACCAGGATCTTGCCCTTCAGGTCCATGCCCTTGAAGTCGTCCCAGTTCCGCTCGGGGGCCTTGACGCCATAGCCGACGAAGACGATCGGCGCGTCCTTGATCGACACGGCGTCGACATTGGTCATGGCGGCGCGGACCGCGATCTGGTCGCCTTGCTTCCAGGCTTCCTTCTGGCCGCCGACCGTGACGCCGGCGGTCACCGGGCCTTCGATCTCGAACTTGCCCAGCGGCACGTTCTGGGTCCAGACGCGCTTGCCGTCCTTCCCGACGTCGCCGGCGGGCGTCAGGCCGATCGCCTTCATCTGGCCGATGATGTAGCCGACCGCCTTGGTCTCGCCGGCCGTGGCGGGGCCGCGCCCCTCGAAGGCGTCCGAGGACAGGACCTTGATATGGGCCGACAGCCTGGCGGGGTCGATCTTGGGCGCGTCGGCGGCTCCTTGCGCGAAACAGGGACGCGCCAGAACGGGCGCCGCGATCAGGGCGGTGGCGAGCAGAAGGCGTTTCATCTCTGACCCCATGTGGGAGCAAATCTTGTCGTTGGCGCGGACCCTAGAGCGTGACGCCGAAAGTGAGAACCGGTTTCGGCGTGAGTCACGCTCTAAGTATTTGATTTAGAGTCTGGCTAGAGGAGCTGGAGCCTAGATCTCGCCCTTCAGCACGCGCGCGAACAGTTCGGGATCGACATTGCCGCCCGACAGCACGATCGCCGCGGTCTTGCTCTTCAGGTCGATCTTGCCGGCCAGGGCCGCGGCCAGGGCCACGCAGCCGCCGGGCTCGACGACCAGCTTCAGCACCGAGAAGGCGTAGCGCATGGCCTCGGCGACCTCGGGGTCGGTGACGGCGACGCCGCCGGCGAGGTTCTTCTGGTTGATCGGCCAGGTCATCTCGCCGGGAATCGGGGTCAGCAGGGCGTCGCAGAACGAGCGGGCGTCCTTGTCGATGGTCTCGCGCCGGCCGCTTTCCAGAGAACGACGGGTCTCGTCGAACCCGGCGGGCTCGACGCCCCAGATCGCCGTGTCGGGCGAGAGCGCCTTCACCGCCGTCGACGTCCCGGCGATCAGGCCGCCGCCGCCGACACAACAGACGAGGGTGTCGAGCTTGGCGCCGCGCGCGGCCGCCTGCTCGACGATCTCGATCCCCAGCGTGCCCTGGCCCGCGATGATGTGCGGATCGTCGTAGGACGGCACGACGGTGCAGCCGCGCTCGGCGGCGATCTGGTCGGCGATGGCGACGCGGTCCTCGGTAAAGCGGTCGTAGAAGCGGATCTCGGCGCCGAAGCCCCGCGTGGCCTCGACCTTCACGCTCGGGGCGTCGGACGGCATGACGATCAGGGCCGGGATGTCCAGCAGCCGGGCCGCCAGGGCTACGCCCTGGGCGTGGTTGCCCGACGAGAAGGCCACGACCCCGCGCGCCTTCTCCGCGTCGCTCAGCTGGCTGAGCCGATTATAGGCGCCGCGGAACTTGAAGGCGCCGGCCCTTTGCAGGGTCTCGGGCTTGAGGAAGATCCGCCCGCCCAGGCGCGCGTTGAGCGCCGGGTTCTCGATCAGCGGGGTCTCGACGGCCAGGCCTTTCAGGCGGCCGGCGGCGGCTTGGATGTCGGCGAGGGCGATGGTCATGGCGCAGGTCTAGAGCATCGCGCGGAAAAGTGGATGCCGCTTTTCCGAGAAAGCGCGCGGCCATGCGTCGGGAAGGCGATCTCAAACCCATTGCGGGCTCCGCCATTCGGTCCATATAGGTTTGGGCTCTGCTGTTCAGGACGACTCCATGAAGATCGCTATCCGCGCCGTCGCGGCCTCCCTCGCGCTGGGGAGCGGCGCGCTGGCCGCCGCCGCGCCCGCCGCCGCCGGCGAAGCCTTTGTCGGGGTCTACAAGCACGACGTGACCTTCATCGGCAGCGCCATCGGCCTGGGGGCGGCGGGGCGCGAGGACGGCGTCGACGTCCATCTGGGCTATCGCACCAACAAGCTGGAAACCCTGCGCTGGCTGGGCAAGCCGCAGGTCCACGCCATGGTGTCGATCAACAGCAAGAACACTTCGAACTTCGTGGCCGCCGGCCTCGACTGGAAGATCGACCTGGGCAAGCCGGGCGGCTTCTATCTGCGGCCCGGCATGGGCCTGGCCTACACGGACGGCAAGGCCAGCCTGCCGCCGGCCAACGCCCCGGGCCTGAGCCCCGACGAGCAGGCGCGCCGCACCTATCTGTACTACCACCGGATCGAGTTCGGCTCGCACGTGCTGTTCGAGCCGGAGTTCGCGCTGGGCTACCAGTTCAACGACCGCTGGTCGGGGGAGCTTTCCTACACCCACCTGTCGAACGGCCAGATCTTCCACCAGGGCAAGAACCAGGGGCTTGACGACGCGGGGGTTAGGCTGGTTTACGCCTTCTGACTTCGCGAGGCGCTGGTTTGACCGCGTCTCCGTCGCCGCCCAAAATCGATCGAACGTCCGAGGTCGAGTCCTGTCGAAGGACCTCGCGACGTCACCCGGCAGGCGACAAGGCGTAACTCTATCATGGCCAATGTGACCGTTGTCGGCGCCCAGTGGGGCGACGAGGGCAAGGGCAAGATCGTCGACTGGCTGAGCAACCGGGCCGACGTGGTGGTGCGCTTCCAGGGCGGGCATAACGCCGGCCACACGCTGGTCGTGGACGGCAAGGTCTATAAGCTGGCCCTGCTGCCGTCGGGCGTCGTGCAGGGCAAGTTGTCCGTCATCGGCAACGGCGTCGTGGTCGACCCGTGGCACCTGCTGACCGAGATCGACAAGATCGCCGAGCAGGGGGTCAACATCACGCCCGAGCTGCTGATCCTGGCCGACAACGCCTGCCTGATCCTGCCGCTGCACCGGGACCTCGACCAGGCGCGCGAGGCCGCCTCGACCCAGAAGATCGGCACCACCGGCCGCGGCATCGGCCCGGCCTACGAGGACAAGGTCGGTCGCCGCGCCATCCGCGTCGCCGACCTAGCCGATCCCGAGGCCCTGAAGCCGAAGATCGAGCGGCTGCTCAGCCACCATGGCGCGCTGCGGCGCGGTCTGAACCTGCCCGAGGCCTCGGCGCAAGAGCTGTTCGACGCCCTGATGGACCTGGCCCCGCGCATCCTGCCCTACGCTCAGCCGGCGTGGCGGGTGCTGGACCAGGCCAACAAGGCCGGCCGCCGGATCCTGTTCGAGGGCGCGCAAGGGGCGCTGCTGGACGTCGATCACGGCACCTATCCGTTCGTCACCTCGTCCAACACCGCCGCGGGCCAAGCCTCGGCGGGCTCGGGCATGGGACCGTCGGCGACCGGCTATGTGCTCGGCATCGTCAAGGCCTACACCACGCGCGTGGGCGAGGGGCCGTTCCCGGCCGAGCTGTTCGACGATGTCGGCAAGCACCTGTCGACCGTGGGCCGCGAGGTCGGGGTCAACACCGGCCGCGCCCGCCGCTGCGGCTGGTTCGACTCGGTGCTGGTGCGCCAGTCCGTGGCCATCAACGGCATCCACGGCGTCGCCCTGACCAAGCTGGACGTGCTGGACGGCCTGGAAACCCTGAAGATCTGCGTCGGCTACAAGATCGGCGACAAGGTCGTCGACTACCTGCCGGCGGGTCTTCGCGATCAAGCCGCCGCCACCCCGGTCTACGAGGAGATCGCCGGCTGGACCGAAAGCACCGCCGGCGCGCGCTCGTTCAAGGATCTCAACGCCAACGCCATCAAGTACGTGCGCCGCGTCGAGGAGCTGATCGGCGCGCCGGTCGCCCTGCTGTCGACCAGCCCCGAGCGGGACGACACCATCCTGATGCGCGATCCGTTCCAGGGCTGAGACCTTCCGGCTCGGGCCAGGCCGTCCGAGCCGGATACGGCGCCGCGCGGACGCCAAGGCGTCGCGCGGCGATCCGTCGCACGGTAAACGCTTGTGAACCTTGGTCCCCCACAATGCGCCGGATTCACCGCGGAGGGGGGGCGGCGAGTGGGGATTCTCGACATACTCGACGATGGCGTGGAAGGCTCGATGCTGGCCATGAGCCGCCGCAGCCGCGTCGCCCGATTGAGCGCCGCGGCGCTGGTCGGCGGTCTGCTGGCCTTCTATTTCGGTCCTCGCCCGGCGATGCTGTGGGGCGCCGCTAATCTCGCCTGCGAGGGCTGGCTCTTCTATCTCCAGCTCACCTTCAAGCCGACCGGGAACCTCGCGACGATCCGGCTGCGTCGCATCGCGCCGCCTGCGATCTTCGGCTGCCTATGGGCGACCATGGCCACGCTCAGCGCGGTCCACGGCGTGGCGGCGATGAAGTTCGCCGCGATCCTGATCCTCTTCGGCATGATCATCGAAGGGGTGCGGTACGCGATGGTCAGCCCGGGCGGAATGCTGTCCATGACCCTGTGGCCGTTCTCGGCCCTTGTCGCCCTGACCCTGCTCGCGCCCAGGTTCACGGTCTGGGATCGCGCCGTCTCGCTGGTCGTCATGCTGGGCCTGATCGGCTATGTCGCCGACACGGTGCGGACCATGCGGGCGACGGCCAAGGCGCTGGAGCACGCCCAGGCCGAGGCCCAGGAGGCCAGCCGCGCCAAGTCGGCGTTCCTGGCGATGATGAGCCACGAGGTCCGCACGCCGATGAACGGGGTTCTGGGCCTGGCTCACGCCCTGAGAGGCACGGGCCTGGACGCGCGTCAGACCCAGTATCTCGATATGATCGAGGAGTCCGGCCACGGCCTGATGACCATCCTCAACGATGTGCTGGACCTGTCCAAGGTCGAGGCCGGCAAGTTGGAGCTGGACATCGCGCCGTTCGACATTCGCCGCTCGGCGGCCCAGATCGCGCTGGTCTGGAGCGAGACCGCGCGCCTGAAGGGTCTCGACCTGACCCTGGAGGTCGATCCCGCGACGCCGGCTTGGCTGGCGGGCGACGACGCGCGCGTGCGGCAAATCCTGCGCAATCTGGTCTCGAACGCCGTGAAGTTCACCGAGACGGGGCGCGTGACGATCCACATCGCGCCCGGCGACGCCGGCGGAATCGTGCTGTCGGTGTCCGACACCGGCGCTGGCCTGTCGCCCGAGCAACGCGATCGCCTGTTTACCCCGTTCGCCCAGGGCGACCGGACGATCGCGCGCCGCTTCGGCGGTACGGGCCTGGGCCTGACGATCTGCCGACGTCTCGCCGGAATGATGGGCGGCGATATCTCGGTCGCGAGCGTCGAGGGCGAGGGCGCGACCTTCACCGTGACCCTGGCTCTGAGCGCGACCGAGGCGCCGGAAAAGGCGCGAGAAGCCGTCGCCAAGCTCGATCTCGGCGGCGTCCGCGTGCTGGTGGTCGATGACAACGAGATCAACCAGATCGTCGCGCGCGCGGTCCTTGAAACGGCCGGCGCGCTGGTGGCCGTGGCTGGCGACGGCCACGCGGCTCTGGCGCGACTGCGGGTCGAGGACTTCGATGTCGTGCTGATGGACGTGCACATGCCCGGGATGGACGGCGTCGAGGCCGTGCGCCGCATCCGGGCGGGGGAGGGCGGTCGAGTGGACGTCCCGGTGGTGGCCTTGACCGCGGATGTGATGGCCGGCGACGCCGAGCGTCTGCTGGCGCGAGGGTTCGACGACGCGCATCCCAAGCCGATCCAGCCGGCTGGCCTTCTGGCCACGGTGGCGGCGGCGCGGCGTCCGGCGGCGGCGTGCGCGCGGGGCGAGCCCGAAGCCCGCTCCCTGCTCACGGTTGGTTGAACAAGATCGACGAACCGCGTTTTAGTTAGTTTTTGTTAGCGAGCTCCACTGTAAGACCGATTGTCTAGTGGAGGGAAGCTCGTGTCGCCATTCGCGCGGTCCAGCAAGTTGAAGCCGGTCAACAAGGCCGATCGTAGGATTCGCAGCCTGCGCAACCTCGAGCGTACGGCTTCTACCAGCCGTGTCCTGAGCCTAATCGCGGTCGAAAACGAGAGCGCCCAGCGACCGGAATACCTGCAGGCTCCGTTGTTCAAGAATAAGGTTCTGAATACCTCCATTATTCTCAAGCATCGTCTGCGTCACGACGACATGTATCTGTTCGACGAAATGCGGCCGACGGCGACCAAGATTATCATTCCGTTCGACCGTCGCGATCTAGGCTTGGGTGGTCAGTCGGTGTTCGTGGGGCAACGCGGATGGGCCGAACTGGTCTTGGACGGCTGCAACGCCGCCGGGGACATGAGCCGTGATCTCGCGACCCTGAAGCTGATCGACATGCTTCCGTCGCTGGACCCGTTTCTGCTGCGCGAGCACCTGCGCCGCCACGACGTGCTGGTGGCCAACTGCTATTTCGCCCTGTCGCCGGCCGACCTGGAGAGCATGAGGGGTTTCGTGACCTACGAAATCGCCCGGCTCATCGACCTGGCGTATCAGGGCGCGGCGGGCATGAGCCGCGCCCACGCCGCGCGGCTGGTGGAGGCCTTGCTCTCGACCAACGTCGATGAACGTCTGGAGCCGCTGCGCCACACCCTCGTCATGGAGGGCGAGAGCTTCAAGGAAGGCATCTTCAGCTGGAAGGGCTTCCTTTATTACAAGTGGGTGCTGACCACGCTGTGGTCGCAACTGTCCGCCGTGAGCCAGGAGATCGGCCGACTGGTGGTGACGGGGAGCCGCGAGTCGGAAGCGGGCCGGTATGTCCATGAGGCCCGGCGTCGTCTGCAGGCCGGCGTGCTGCTTGAGCGCTCGGCCATCATGCGCACGATGAAGGTCTATGACGACGCCTTCGCGGCCCTGATCGAGAACGGCCGCCCGCAAGCCTTCCGCGACTTCCTGCTCTGCGCGCCCGAGATGTTCCTGTCGTTGGGGGAACGCGTCGGGGTGATCTCTCATATTTCCAGCTACTGGCGTTATCGTTTCTCCAAGGACGACTCGCTGACCGTGGACGTCGACGAAGCCATCGACATTTTCGCCGACTTCGAGGCGGGCCTGTCGGCCCCGCTCGCGGCCTGACCATAAAGATCGTCGCGGATAAGCGGATTTTTACGTTCTGCGACTATTTGGCTAGGTGACGGCCATCAATCTTCCAGGAGCCCGAGTTCGTGTTCGACGGCAACGCCCGTACAATTCAGCGCATTGCTTCGAGGGTGCAGCGGGTCTTGGTCGTGGATCCCAATCCGGCCACCGCCCGGTTGCTGGCCGAGCACATGCGTCCTCTGGGCGCTCAGATCTTCGCCGCGCCGACCGCCGAAAACGCCTATGCGATGGCGCGGGCCGTCAATCCGCAGCTGATCTTCGTCGAACACGTTCAGGCGGGAGTCGACGGCCTGGTTTTCACGCGTAAGATCCGACGCGGCGATCTGCCCTGCCGCGAAGCCCCGGTGATCATGTGCACCGCCGAGGCCACCGCCGAAGCGATCTTCGGCGCCCGTGACGCCGGCGTGCATGAGTTCATGCGCAAGCCCTTCAACCTCAAGGACCTGGAGCGTCGGCTGGAGGCCGTGACCCTGAAGCCGCGCGACTGGATCGAGGCTGTCGGCTACGTCGGTCCGGACCGCCGCCGTTTCAACTCCGCCGACTACAAAGGACCGCGCAAGCGCAAGGCCGACGCGCTCGGTTCGCCCGCCGCGCGCCTGTCCCAGGCCCTGCGCATCGTCAAGTCGGCCGCCGCGGCGCTGGATGTCGATCCAGCCCAGGCGCGCCGCGCCCTCGCCGCCCAGGCGGCGGAACTCCGGCGCGTGGGCGAGGCGGTCGGGGACCCGCGTCTGATCCAGGCGGCAGAGGCTCTGGGCGCTTCCACCATGACCGATCTGTCCGGCGCGATGGGCCGCGCGGAGCTGATCAAGCGCATCGACGCGCTGATGGGCTTGATGGCGCAGGATAGCGCCGGCCGCGCCGCTTAAGGATTCTCATCAAGGCCGCGGAACGGCGCTGGCGTCCTGTTGCCTTCATCGTTCCTACGTGGAACCGGCATGAAACTGTCGTCAAACGGCAATGTGCTGGCCATGTTCCGGTAATAGCAGCCCAACCTGAAGCAGATCGCGCATGGGCGCGGCGAAGCCTTCGGGGGTCTTCTCATGAGCATTCGCATCAAGGCGGCGCTGCTGCGCCGCGCTAGCGCCCTGGCGGTCGTGGCCGTCGCCGTGGCCGGCC
>NZ_SZWJ01000100.1:0-14487 GCF_012184455.1 Caulobacter sp. SSI4214
GCGCGGCCTCGACCCCGGCATTGAGGGCCAGCAAGTTGGTCTGGAACGCGATCTCGTCGATGACGCCGATGATCTGGGTGATCGACCGCGAGGACTTCTCGATCCCGCCCATCGCCTGAACGGCCTCCTTGACCACCACGCCGCTACGTTCGGCGGCGGCCTTGGCGCTGAGCGTGACCTGGCGCGCGCGTTCGGCGCCTTCCGAGCTGCGCTTGACCGTGGCGGTGATATGGTCGAGGGCGGCGGCGGTCTGTTCCAGGCCGGCGGCCTGCCGTTCGGTCCGCCTCGAGAGATCGTCGGCGGCGGCGCTGATCTCGGCGCAACCGCCGCGGATGCTGCGGGCGGCGCTGAGGATGCCGGCCATCGTGGCCTGCAGGCTTTCGACGGCGGCGTTGAAGTCGCGCGGCATCTTGGCCGCCTCGCCTTGGAAACCATCCTCGCGCATCCGCCAGATCAGATCGCCGTCGGCGAGACGCTCCATGCCCTCGCCCAAGGTGGCGACGGCGCGCGCCTGGGCGCGGGCGAAGGCCTCGGCCTCCTCGGCGTGCTTCTGGCGCTCGCGCTCGGCGACGGCGCGCTCGGCCTCCTGCTCGGCGCGGCGGCGCTGGCCGTCGGCCAGATCGTGGCGGAAGCCGTCGAGCGCGCGGGCGATGGCTCCAATCTCGTCGCCGCCGTCGATGCCGGGCACGGGCTCGTCATAGCGGCCGGCGCTCAGCCGATCGACGCTGCGGGTCAGGCCCGTCAGCGGCTTCTTCACCAGCGCGGCGCTGGCGAAGAACAGCGCGGCCAGCACGGCCGCGGTGATCACCAGCCCGCCAACGAACAGGATCTTGGCCAGACGGTCGGCCGGACCGGTGATCGCCGCGACCGGCACGTCCATGACCAGAGCCCAGGTGGTGTTCAAGGCCGGCATCGGCACGGGACGGATGATGCGCGCCATCGGCACGCCGTTGTCGACCACGCCTTGGACCTCGACCGCCTCGCCGCCCGCCAGGACGCCTTGCAGTTGATCGGCGCCGACATCGACATAGGGCTTCATGCGCTTGGCCGGGTCGGAATGGGCCAGCCACTTGCCCGTCGAGGACAGCAGCATCACGTGGCCGCCGCCCAGCGGCTTCAGGCCCGAGAGTTCGCGAGAGATGCTGTCCAGGGCCATGTCCAGGCCCGCCACGCCGATGAACTTCCCATGCGAGAAGACGGGATAGACCACGGAGGTCATCAGCACGGACTTGCCGGCCACGTCGTAAGGATAGGGCTCGACGACGGCGGCCTTACCCGTCTGCTTGGGAACGGCGTAGTAGGGCTCGGCATATTCGTTGCCCTGGTCCAGCGGCTGAAAGATCACCTTGCCGCCGTCGTGCACCCAGTAGGGCGAGAAGTTTCCGGCCTTGTTGGCGCCGAGAGCCGTATTGCCCGCCATCTCGGCGTCCTTGCCGTCGAAGGCGTTGGGCTCGGCCATGAACCAGCTGCCCAGCACCATGTCAGAGGACTCGGCGTTCGGCTTCAGCATCCCGATCACGGTGGCGCGGTCGACCATGCCGCTTTCGTGCGCCGCCCCGATCGAGACGGCCATGGACCGCACGGTCGACTGCACCTTGCCCAGGTCGGCCTGAACGCTCTGAATCGCGTCGTCGGCGACCGCCCCCGCATAGCGGTTGGTCAGGCCCGAAACGATGGCGCTGGTGTGGGACGACACGGCCACGGCCGCCGCGATCAACATCAGACCAATCGCGAGCCCGGCCACCAGGATCAATTTCCAGGCGATGGTCAAACGACGGAACGCTGTCATCTAGGAGAATCTCCGGCCGCGACTATGGCTTTGACCATCTCTCGCGCCCGAATCCTAAACTCCGCGTTAACCATACCGAACGCTCGCGCGACCGCGACAATACGCCACGATCCATCTAAGCCAGCCGGGCTCTACCGCGCGAAGCGGGCCTTCACCGGCGCGTAGCTGTCCCACACCTGGCCGTCACTGACGGATCGCAGCAGCTTAACGTATTCGGCATGGCTCCAGGCCAGAGGCGTGGCGCTGTCGGTGCCCTTGCCCCGCGTGTAGCCGTGCGGGCTGTCGGCGCCGACGCCGTCCCAGACCTGCTCGGGGATCAACAGGCCTTCGTTGGCGAACAGCTCCATGGCGCGAACATAGGTGTCGCGAATGCGCTTGAGCGCGGCGGGGTCGGGCCGGCCAGACAGGCCCGCCAAAGCCAGCGCGTAGTGACCCCGTTCGCCGGTGAAGATCGGCCACACGCGACCGCGCTGTCCCGGCCGCATCCGCCCGTCCGCGCCGTAGTTGGCGCCGGTCTTGACGTCTTCGCCATAGCCGTCGACGCCATAGCGACGCCAGCCGGGGAAAGTCCCCTCCACGCCCGGGAACGTGAAGTCGTACCGGACGCGATAAAGGTCCTCCATCGCTTGGTCGTCCAGCTTGGGCAAGGTCGCGACGATGGCCGGATCGTCCGCGCGGCGCACGCCGTAGCGCACAAGCTCCAGGAAGCCGGCGTCCAGCATCTGATCCTCGGGAACCGCCGCCTGACCGTTCCGCGCCTCGACCTTGCTCTTGTTGTCGGGATCCTGGTCGCCATTCAGGCGCAGATAGTAGTGACCGTCGCCGAACGCGCCCTTGGTCGTCACCATCCGGGCCTCGACCTTGCTGGAGTAGTCGTCGGCGGTCTTGCGATAGAGATCCGCGCCGGCCTTGTCGCCCGCGGCCTCGGCGATGTCGCCGGCCACGACCAGGCCCGCGATCACGGCGGCGGTCGTCGAGGGCGAATAGCCGCCCTGCTCTTCCCAGCGTTCCTGCTGGGTGAACGGCGGGGTGATCGTCGCATGGTTCCAGCCCAGATCGACCTTGCCGCCCTTGACCAGGAAATCGGCGGCCGGCTTGAGCATACGGCCGTAATAGGCCTTCAGCTCGCCTTCCGACAGCCAGCCCAGTTTCCAGAGCTTCCAGCCCAGCATGATCGGCATGGCCGTCTGGTCCAGCTGGACGCCAACCCACTCGGGCGTCCCGTCGACGTGCGACTTCTGCAGGAACCAGCCGCCGTCGCCCTTGTTGCCCGGCGTCTTCGGCCCGACCTGCACGGTCGGCAGATACCGGAAGGCCGCCAGCGGGGTTTCCCGATCGCCCAGGGCCGCCAGGGCCATGGCGCACTGATAGAAATCGCGCGGCCAGACGGCCTTGTAGCCGGTGGAGGACTTGGTCGCGTCGACGCTGTCGCCCCAGGGGTTGGACAGCGAGGCGATCAGGGCGCCGGCGTGGGTGCGATCCTCCTGAACCTTGAGCATCAGGGCCGAGGCCTGAACCAGCTTGCCGCCATCCTCGGACGCGGCGCGCAGGCGCGGCAGCTCGCTCAGCGAGGCCAGATAGTCCTCCCAGCCGACGCGATCGCCCTCGCCGTTGAAGCGGGCCAGCACCTCGCGATAACCGGTCTTGAGAGAGGCGCTCGCCGCGGAGCCGGCGGCCTTGGCGTTGCGGCCAAAGCCGATGACGAAGTCGTAGGTCGCCGCCTTGGCCACGGCGGGCATCTGGCCGGTCAGGACGATCGCGCCCTTGGCCGAAACCGTCGTGGCCTTGAGGCCGGCGATGGCGTCGTTGTCCTTGAGCGCGCTGGCCGACGCCCTGGCGAAGGGCCTTGAGCCCTTGAGGCTCAGGAAGTCGCGCCCCTCGAAGGCGGTCAGGGCGGCGTTCGAGGCCGCGCCCGTGTCGCCGCCACCGGTGTTGGCCATGTGGGGCTCGAGCACCAGGGTGGGCGTCACCGGACCTTTCAGCGCCTTGACGATCACCCGCACGAACACGGCGTCGCGGTCGGGGTCGGTGAAGATGTGCTTCTCGATGACGAAGCGGCCCTGCTTGTCGGTCGTGATGATCCTGTAGGCCGGCGACAGCGGACGTCCCGCCGCGTCGACATGCAGATATTCGGTCTTCGAGGTGGTGTCCGCGCCCTCCACCGCCAGACCCGTCGCGGTCTGGACGGCGACGCGCATCTGCTTGATCTGGGCCTCGTGGATCATGCCGTACATGGTCTCGGTCAGGATCCCGTTGGCGATCGAGAACCAGACCTTGGACACCGCGCCCGTCTTGCCGCCGGGCTTGTAGGCGCCGTCGACATAGGCCTCGTAGGACGCCCCGACGCCGGTCTTGGCCGAATAGGCCCAGGTGGTCTCGGGCGTCGCGGCGTGGGCGCCAGCGGCGACCAGGGAAGCGGCCGAGGCCAGGGCGAGAAGTTTCAGGCTGCGCATGGCGAGGACCTCGTCAGGCTTTGAAGAAAAGGGGATCAGGCGGGCTGGGTGGCGTCGCGCACGGCGAACACCGCCGCGCCGGCGATGGCGAACGCGACCGCGCCCAGCACCAGGGCGAAGATCGCCTGGCCGCCGAAGAAGGTCTTCAGCAAGAGGCCCAGGACCGTCGCGGCCAGCAGCTGCGGGATGACGATGAAGAAGTTGAAGATGCCCATATAGACGCCCATCTTCCCCGCAGGCAGGGCACCGGCCAGCATGGCGTAGGGCGTCGAGAGGATGGAGCTCCAGGCGAAGCCGACGCCGATCTCGCCGATCCACAACAGGCCCGGCTGGCGCACCACCAGGAACGACAACAGGCCCAGGGCGCCGAGAGCCAGGCAAAGGGCGTGGGCGGCCTTGCGCCCCACGGCCTTGACCAAGAGCGGAATGACGATGGCCGCCAGCGCCGCTACGCCGTTGTAGATGGCGAACAACACGCCCACCCAGTCGGCGCCCTCGTTATAGGCCTTCGAGGTCGGATCGGCGGCGTGGAAATGGACCGCCGCCACCGCCGGCGTGGTGTAGATCCACATGGCGAACAGGCCAAACCACGAGAAGAACTGCACCACCGCCAGCTGGCGCATCGTCCGAGGCATACGGAAGATGTCGGCCAGAACCTCGGAGAAGCCGTTGTCCGTCTGGCCGATCCGCTTGAAGCGCGCTCCGGCGACGCCCGCCGCGCCGAAGCCCAGCAGCAGGACCGCCAGGACGTAGAGCTCCTTCTCCAGACGCGCCGTCCAGACGAGAAAGGCCAGGGCCAGTCCCAAGAGCACGCCGCCGACGCCGATGGCGATATAGGCGTTGACCGACGGCTCGGGCTCCTCGTGCGGACCAAAGCCCGCCGCCCGCCGCTCCGAGGTTTCGAAGGCGCGCAGTTGGTCGGGGCTGTATTCCTTGGTGGTGAACACGGTCCACATCACCGACAGCAGCAGCCCCGCGCCGCCCGTGTAGAACGCGATCCGCACCGCGTCGGGGACATGACCGGCCGGCGCGGTGTTGGCGACATGGAACGCGTTGGTCAGGATCCACGGCAGGGCCGATGCCAGCACCGCGCCCAGACCGATGAAAAAGCTCTGCATGGCGTAGCCGGTCGCCCGCTGCTCGTCCGGCAGGTTATCGCCGACGAAGGCTCGGAACGGCTCCATGGTGATGTTGATCGAGGCGTCCATGACCCACAGGGTCGCGGCCGCCACCCACAGCGTCGGGGCGTTGGGCATGATCAGAAGCGCCAGGCTGGTGATCACCGCACCCCAGAAGAAATACGGCCTGCGCCGCCCCATCCGCCCCCAGGTGCGATCGCTGAAATGACCGATGATCGGCTGGACCAGCAGCCCCGTCGCCGGCGCGGCGATCCACAGAATCGCCAGATGCCCCACGTCGACGCCCAGGGTCTGGAAGATGCGGCTGGTATTGGCGTTCTGCAGGCCGAAACCGATCTGGATTCCGAAGAAGCCAAAGCACATGTTCCAGATCTGCAGCAGACTGAGCCTCTGCCTGGCCATGGATCCTCCGCCCCGCTCCGACCGCCGGTAGCCCCGGCTGGTTCGCAAGTTTTTTCATAATTTGACGCAAGGCGCATTTGCGCATGCGCCTGCGGGAGACGCAATGTAAAATCCATATTTAACAGGACGTATCCGCTCATTTCGACGCCCTCGCCCAGCGCCGCGCCTCACGGAGACGACCAGCGCTTCGACTTTGTTTGCATCCTTTTTCACGGCCGATTCCGTCGAATCCGCGCCTTGCCCGGGTTGCAAACCGGGCCAAACGACGGCTTATGGACGGACTGAAAAAGTTTGCAGAAATCTTTGCATTAGGGACGGCCTGAGGTGAGCAAGGGGGCGACGCGACTGGAGGACCTGGCCAAGCTGGCGGGGGTCTCGATCTCGACCGCGTCGCGGGCCCTCAACGACAGCCCGGCCGTCAACAAGCGCACCAAGCAGCTGATATGGAAGCTGGCGCGCGAGATGGACTACCCGTTCCGCCGCTACATGCCGGCCGGCCCGATCGGGGCCGAGGCGACCATCGCCATCGTCACGCCCCGCGCCCAGAGCCGCGACAGCGGCATGTCCGACCCCTTCTTTCTCGAGCTCCTGGCCGGCGTCGGCGAGGCGGCGCGCGAGCGCGGCTGCGACGTCATTCTCAGCCACATCGCCCCGGCCAATTTCGAGGACCTGTCGGCGGCCATGACCACCAGCCGGGCCGAAGGCGTGATCTTCCTGGGCCAGAGCTCGCTGCACGCGGCCTTCAACCGCCTCGCCGAGACCGACAACCGCTTCGTGGTTTGGGGCGCCCAGTTCCCGGACCAGAACTACTGCTCGGTCGGCTCGGACAATATCCATGGCGGTCGGCGCGCGACCCTGCATCTGGCGCGCCTGGGCCGAAAGCGCATCGTCTTCCTGGGCGACACCGAAGCGCCCGAGGCGATGCACCGCCATCGCGGCTATCTGGACGCGCTGGAGCAGGCCAAGCTGGAGGTCGATCCCGCGCTGATCGTGCCCGCCCATTTCGAGGTCGAGTCGGCCGAGGCGGCGCTGGATTCCCTGATCCACAACGGCGTCAAGTTCGACGGCGTGGTCGCGGCCTCCGACCTGATCGCGCTCGGCGCTCTAAGGGCCCTGAAGCACGCGGGCCTTTCGGTCCCCGCCGACGTCTCGGTGATGGGCTTCGACAACGTGCCGTTCAGCCGCTACGCCAGCCCCGCGCTGTCGACCATCGCCCAGGACACCGCCAAGGCCGGCCGCCTGATGGTCTCCAAGCTGCTGGACAGCGGCGAGCGCGCCAGCCGCTCGGAGCGGGTGCCGACGGATCTGATCATCCGGGAAAGCTGCGGGGGCTGAAAGCTCCCGGCGTCCGCGGAGGAAATCGGCTTCGGAAAGCCATCACCCCCGCCGCGCGATCACCCCCGCGCATGGCGGCATCTCGCCTTCCCCGCCAAGGTTGACGCCGTCGACCAGAGTCCAGCCGTCCGGCAGCGACCAGGCCGCGCGCTCGTGACCGAGATTGAAGGCCAGCAGCAGGGCGTCGTCGCCCTCGCCGCGCTGGAAGATCAGCAGCGGGCTATTGGTCTCGAGGAAGCTGATCGCGCCGGTGCGCAGCGCCGGATAGGCCTTGCGCAGCGCGATCAGGCGACGCGCCACGTGCAAGGTGGAGCGCGGGTCGGCTTCCTGAGCGTCGACGGCCAGGGCCTGGTGCTCGGGATCGACCGGCAGCCAAGGCTCGACGGGGGAAAAGCCGGCGTTCAACGCGCGCGCGATCCAAGGCATGGGCGTGCGCGCGCCGTCGCGCCCCAGCGTCTGGGGCCAATTGGCGATGGCCTCGGGGTCCTGCAGACGCTCGAAGGGCACATTGGCCTGGGGCAGGCCCAGCTCCTCGCCCTGATAGACGAACACATTGCCGCGCAGCCCCATCAGCAGCAGCAGGCACATCTCGGCGAAGGCCTTGCGGTCGCGCCCCTCGGCCCAACGCGACACCGCCCGGGGCGCGTCATGGTTGGAGAAGGTCCAGGACGGCCAGCCCTCCCCGTCTTCGCCAGGCCACATGGCCGCGCCCTTGGGGATCATGTCCCCGGTCAGCTTGTCGGCGTAGAGGTAGAGGAAGCCATAGGCGCTGTTCAGGCGATCGTTTCCGGCGGTGAACAGCTTCATCTCGCGGTCGGCATGGTCGCCGCCCACCTCGGCCACCGAGAAGCGGCCGCCGCTGGCGTCGGTCAGGGCCCGGATCCGGCTCAGGAATTTCGGGATGTCGGCGTGGCTCTGGTTGAAGATCTTGTCCTGGAAGTCGAACGGCCGCGTCCGCTTGCCGCCCGGCGGCAGCGGCGGGTTGTCGGTGAACTTCGGGTCGTGCATCGAGAAGTTGATGGCGTCGAAGCGGAAGCCGTCCACGCCCTTGTCGATCCAGAACTGGGTGACGGCCAGCAGGGCCTCCTGGACGGCCGGATTGTGCAGGTTCAGCTGCGGCTGGGCGGCCAGGAAGTTGTGCATGTAGTACTGGCCGCGCCGGGCGTCCCAGGTCCAGGCCGGACCGCCGAACACCGATTGCCAATTGCTGGGCGGACTGCCGTCCGGCTTGGCGTCGGCCCAGACGAACCAGTCGGCCTTGGCGTTCGTCCTGTCCTGACGGCTTTCGGCGAACCAAGGGTGCTCTTCCGAGGTGTGCGAGAACACCAGATCGATGATGATCTTCAGGCCCAGATCGTGGGCCTTGGCGATCATGGCGTCGAAATCGGCCAGGGTCCCGAAGATCGGGTCGATGTCCCGGTAGTCCGAAACGTCGTATCCGAAATCCTTCATCGGCGAGGTGAAGAAGGGCGACAGCCACACCCCGTCCACGCCCAGCGAGGCGATGTGATCCAGATGGGCGGTGACGCCCGGCAGGTCGCCGACGCCATCGCCGTTCGAGTCGGCGAAACTGCGCGGATAGACTTGGTAGATCACGGCGCCGCGCCACCATTCGGCGTTCATCGACGTCTCCGCGCCCGGGCGAACAAGAACCTCAGCTGTCACTATCGTCCCTCGGAAACGCAAATCATGAAGTCGAGCGGCTTGAGCTCGACGGAATAGCTGCCCGGCGCGCTGGCCGATACCGCGCAGGCGCCATGCAGGGCGCGCCAGGCGACGGAACCGGGCTCGACCGCGATATTGGCCTTGGCCGGGCGGTCGCCGGTGTTGAACACCGCCAGCACCTCGGTCTTGCCCGCCAGACGGGAGAACGCCAAGAGACCGGGCTGGTCGCTGGCCAGCCTCGTCACCTGACGTCCGTCGCGCAAGGCCGCCGTGGCGACGCGCAGCTTGGCCAGCTCGGCGATGCGGCCGTAAAGCGCCGCGTCGGTCGCGAAGGCCGAACGCGGCCCCTCGCGCGTCGCGCCGATCGGCCGCTCGGCGTTGTAGCCGGCGACCCGGCTGGGAAACATGTCCTGGCGCGCGGCCGCGTAGTCGCCCTCGCCGGCGAAGCCCTGCTCGTCGCCATAGTAGATCGTCGGGACACCCCGGGCGGTCAGCATGATGGCGTTGGCCAGGGTGACGCGGGCCAGGAGCTCGTCATCGCCGATTCCCGGCCGGGCCTTCCGCACGAACCAGCCGATGCGGCCCATATCGTGATTGCCCAGGAAGGTCGGCAGTTGCCGGGCGCCCGCCTCGCCGCCCTCGTAGACGGAATCACTGACGAAGACCCGCGCCAGTCTCTCGGGGCCGGCCTTTCCGGTGACGACGTCGGTCACCGCGGACTGGAAGGCGAAGTCCAGCACGGCGGGCAACTTGTCGACGCGCGTGTGGCTGGCCAGGATCGCCACGTCGGGATCGAACACCTCGCCAAAGATATGGAAGTTCGGAATGCCCCGCGCCTTGGCGCGCGCCAGCATGGCCGGCGCGAAGGCCCGCCAGAATTCCGGATTCACGTGACGGGCGGTGTCGATGCGGAAGCCGTCGATCCCGAAGTCGTCGATCCACTGGCCATAGATGTCGATGAAGCCCTGAACGACGCGCGGGTTCTCGGTGAACACGTCATCCAGCGTGGTGAAGTCGCCCAGCAGGGAGCTCTCGCCCGCGAACGTGCTCTCGCCGCGGTTATGGTAGTAGATCGGGTCGTTCAGCCAGTCCGGCGCCTTGGCGTGTTCCTGGCCCGCCGGAACATAGGGCGTGTAGGCCCAGTCGGGCCGCGTCAGCTTGCCGAAGTCCTTGCCGTCGAAGCCGTCGTTGATCGGCGCGCCCGTCGTCCCGCCCTTGCGCGTGTAGGGATAGTCGGCGACGCCGCGATAGGGACAGTGACCGCCCGGGCATTCGCGATACTGAATGACGTCGGCCGTGTGGTTCACGACGATGTCCATATAGACCTTCAGGCCTCGGGCGTGGGCCGCGTCGACCAGGGCCTTGAAGTCCGCCTTGGTCCCGAAGTGCGGATCGACATCCGTGAAGTCGGTGATCCAGTAGCCATGATACGCCGCCGACTCGTGGCCCGGATCGCCCTGCACGCTCTTGTTCTTGAAGATCGGCGCCAGCCAGATCGCCGTCGCGCCCAAGCCCTGGATATAGCCCAAGCGTTGGGTCACGCCCTTCAGATCGCCCCCATGGTAGAAGTCGGCGCGCGTGGGGTCGAAACCATCGACCAACGCCCCCCGATCCGCGCCCCCGTGATCATTGGCCGCGTCGCCATTTTCGAAGCGATCGGGCAGGAGGAAATAGATCACCTCGTCCTGGGGCGGGCGCTGTCGGTAGTCGCCAGGCGCGGCGGACGCGGCCGTCGTCAACGCGGTGGCGGCCGTCAAGGCCAGCAGCAGGCGTCGCGTCCAGGACGACATAGCTCCCCTCCCCTAGGCCAACCTTAAGGCGTCGACCCGTCATTGCAATTCTTTGCAAGAATTTGCAGAAGCCGAGCAAGCCTGTCAATCCGGCAGATTGGACCACTTTGCAGCCCCACCAGCCGCACTCACCGCGAATTAGTGGAGCAAATTCGCAACACCTAAGCGGGCCGAAGCATCTCAATCCAGTCGGTTTGCAATTTTTTGGGTTGATTACGATTGGGTAATTTGCAGTAGTTTTCATCAACGGCCCGATCGCATGACTCAAAGCGCAGAGCCGGACAGGGAGGGTGAGACTCATGACCACTGAATTTTCGCGCCGCCGCGCCTGGCTGATGACCGGCGGAGCCACGGGCCTCGCGCTGGCGTTCGCGCTCGGCGGCTCGGCGCACGCGCAAGCCACCGCATCGAATGCCGCCAAGGACGACACCAACGTCGAGGAGATCGTCGTCACCGGCATCCGCAAGGGCATCGAAGGCGCCATCACGCTGAAGAAGAGCTCCAGCTCGATCGTCGAAGCCGTCTCGGCCGAGGACATCGGCAAGCTGCCAGACGTGTCGATCGCCGAGTCCATCGCGCGCCTGCCCGGTCTGACCGCCCAGCGCCTCGACGGCCGGGCGCAGGTCATTTCGATCCGCGGCCTGGCGCCCGACTTCACCACCGCCCTGCTGAACGGCCGCGAGCAGGTCTCGACCGGCGACAACCGCGGGGTCGAGTTCGACCAGTATCCGTCGGAACTGCTGAGCGCCGTCGTGGTCTACAAGACCCCCGACGCCGGCCTTATCGGCCAGGGTCTGGCCGGCACCGCCGACATGCGCACGGTCCGCCCGCTGGCCTTCGGCAAGCGCGCCCTGGCCGTCGGCGCCCGCTACGAGTGGAACGACATCGGCGCGCTGAACGCCGGCACCAAAGCCCACGGCAACCGGGTCAGCATCTCGTACATCGACCAGTTCATGGACGGTAAGCTGGGCTTGGCCCTGGGCTTCGCCCACATGGAGTCGCCCTATCAGGCCGAGCGCTTCAATTCGTGGGGCTATCCCACCGACGCCTCGGGCAAGAACCTGGTGATCGGCGGCGCCAAGCCCTATGTGCAGTCGAGCATGTTGAAGCGCGACGGGGTGATGGCCACCGTCGAGTTCGCCCCCACCGACCGCTTCACCTCGACGCTGGACGGGTTCTACTCGAAGTTCAAGAACCACCAGATCCAGCGCGGCGTCGAGCTGCCCCTGGTCTGGGGCGGCGTGCCGCTGACCAACGCCACGGCCTCGAACGGCGTGGTGACCAGCGGCGCGTTCAACGGCGTCAAGGGCGTCGTCCGTAACGACGGCAACAATCGCGACGCCACCATCAAGTCGCTGGGCTGGAACAACCAGTTCAAGGCCGGCGACGGCTGGACCCTGACCAGCGACCTGTCGTGGTCCAAGGTCGATCGCACCGACATGGTCCTGGAGTCCTATTCGGGCACCGGCCGCTCGGGCGCCGGCGCGACCGACAACATGACGTTCAACGTCAACGGCGATGGCGAGACGATCTTCAAGTCGACCCTGAACTACGCCGATCCCAACACGATCAAGCTGACCAGCCCGCAAGGCTGGGGCGGCGACATCATCAGCGGCGGCCAGGACGGCTATCTGAACCAGCCGCATATCGTCGACGAGCTGAAGGCCGCGCGCTTCGCCGTGACCCGCGCGCTGGACGACGGCCTGTCCAGCGTCGAGGCCGGCTTCAACTACAGCGAACGCACCAAGGACCTGGTGAACGACGAGTGGTTCCTGCGGGTCAAGGGCTCGCCGGCCAGCGTCGCGATCCCGTCGTCGGCCATCCTGGGCTCGACCTCCCTGGCTTTCGTCGGCCTCGGCAACGTCGTCAGCTACGACCCGTTCGCGCTGGTGAAGTCGGGCGCCTATGACCTGGTCCGCAACCCCAACGCCGACGTGCTGGTCAAGAGCTGGGGCGTCGAGGAAAAGGTCGCCGTCGGCTATCTGAAGGCCAATATCGACGCCGAACTGGGCGGCGTGCCCGTGACCGGCAACTTCGGTTTCCAACTGGTCCACACCGACCAGAGCTCGACCGCGCTGGGCGCCAGCGGCACCGGAACGGGCGTCATCCAGACCAAGCTGTCGGGCGGCAAGAAGTATCTCGACTTCCTGCCCAGCATGAACCTGCAGTTCCGCCTGCCCAACGAACAGAGCCTGCGCTTCGCGGTCGCCCGCACCCTGGCCCGTCCCCGGATGGACCAGATGCGCGCCAGCACCAACTTCGGCTACGACCCCAGCAAGTCCTCCTCGACGAACATCAACTTCTCGCCGTGGAGCGGAAGCGGCGGCAATCCGGCGCTGCAGCCCTGGCGCGCCAACGCCTATGACGTGTCCTACGAGAAGTACTTCGGCCGCCAGGCCTATGTCTCGCTGGCCGCGTTCTACAAGGACCTGAAGACCTACGTTTACGATCAGAGCGTCATCTACGACTTCACCGGCTTCCCGACCGGCGGCAATCCCGCGCCGGTGCTGCGCCAGGGCCTGCTGACCACGCCGCAAAACGGCAAGGGCGGTTCGCTGAAGGGCGTCGAATTCGCCGCCTCGATGCCGTTCGCGCTGCTGACGCCGGTGCTGGACGGCTTCGGCGTCCAGTTCAGCGCCTCGTACACCAAGAGCTCGATCCAGCCGAACCCGGGCGATCCGTCCCAGCCGATCCCGGGCCTGTCCAAGACCGTGGCCAACCTGACCGGCTACTACGAGAAGAACGGCTTCTCGTTCCGGGTCAGCGACCGCTATCGCTCCAAGTTCCTGGGCGAGGTCACCGGCTTCGGCAACGGCCGCAACTACCGCCAGGTCAAGGGCGAGTCGGTGGTCGACAGCCAGATCGGCTACACCTTCAGCGATGGCCCGATGAACGGCCTATCCCTGCTGGTCCAGGTCAACAACCTGACCAACGAGCCCTTCGTCACCTATCAGAACAACGATCCGCGCCAGGTCATCGACTATCAGACCTACGGCCGGACCTATCTGGTGGGCCTGAACTACAAGTTCTGACCGAGGTTCGGAAACCTACAGCGCGCCAGGCGGACCGACCGCTTAAATCGCCCCTGGCGCGCCGATCCCTTCCCCAAGCCTGACAAGGCCCCTGTCGGACCTGCCCGACAGGGGCCCTTTTTTGTCCGCGTCACGGGGCCCGCGCCCGCCCCGCCCACGGGTATGGCGGTTCAAGCTCTTTTTAGGATTGAACCCCATAGTGGCGCTTCATCGTGGGGGAGCGCATCCATGTCGACCAAGTCCATTCGCCTGGCCGCCCTGCTGGCCAGCGCCGCCGCCGCGCTGGGCGCGTGCGCCACGCGCGACGAAGTCGCCGCCCTGCGCCAGCCGCCGCTGCCGCCCGCCGTGGTGGCCAAGGCCTCGCCCGCCCGCGCCTTCTATCGCAACGTCGTCGTCCAGTCGGTGGAAGGCGCGCCGGAGTTCCGCTGGTTCGACGGCGGCGGCGTGGTCACCACCCGCCCGACCCGCGTCCAAGTCGTCCAGAGCCTCGGCGACCACCTGCGCAAGGCCGAGATGCTGGCTCCCAGCCGCCTCGACGCCGAGTACATGCTGTATACGACCTTCGAAGACCTCCGCGGTCCGAATGTCTGGCTGGGAACCGACAAGCTGGCCTCGGCCCGCGTGACCTTCCGCCTGGTGCGCTGGCGCACGGGCGAGGTGGTGCGCGAAAAGACCATCGACGCCGCCTATGAAGCCCGCTGGACCGGCGTGACGCCCGAGATCGCCCGCGCGGCCATCGCCGGCCCGCTGGGCGTCTCCCAGGACCGCGTGCTGGCCCTTCCGGGCGGCGCGATCGGCGGCATCGCGCTGGGCTATTACGTGAATCAGAACCTCGTCGTGTCGATCGCCGACGCGCCCTATGCCGGCCTGGCGGGCGCCGCC